>NZ_JASLCN010000274.1 GCF_030151805.1 Fluviicola sp. | reverse complement strand
GAGTTTTGAATGCTTTCGCGTAATGAGGCGTAGTTTACAGGTTTTCGAGTACGGGCCTAGCCTTTTTGCTTACTTTTTTGGCAATGAAAAAAGTAAGAGAATTTGGGCAATGGTACAAGATGTGCCATGTAATGGGAAATCGCCCTTCGGAAAGCCTGCCCCGACAAGAATTCGTCGGGAGGGAACAAGGAGGAGGAAGGAAAGGAAGAAAAAATCACACAATTTTCATCCTCCCATAGGGGTAAACCCAATCTGCATTGTCATACATACAAATAGTAAAACAAAAGTCTTTATGAAAAGTTTAAAATTGATGATTCCGGCGGTTTTGATCCCGATAACTATCGGGATTGCGTTGTCATTCACGTCTTGTAAGAAACATCTGTTTAATTCGATTAAAGGAAAGGGCGATACCGTTACCGAAACCCGGGATTTAAGTGGTTTCAATAAAATTTCCTTGTCGATTGATGCAGATTTACACTATGTACAGGACTCGGTTTATTTCGTTGAGATTTCAGCACAGCAAAACGTGTTAAATGTGCTTACAACCGATATCGATGCAGGAAGATTGAAAATCGAATTCAGAAGATGGGTTCTGAAACACAGTAAAATTACCATCGTTATCCATTCACCGGATCTTCGTGCCGTTGACCTGAGCGGAAGCGGAAACTTTGAATCTCCCTCAGATATTGTAACCTCAGATCTGGAATTAAACGTCAGTGGTTCCGGAGATATTGCTCTTGCTGCGGTTCACACGGATGAATTACAAGTGAAGATCAGCGGATCGGGAGACATATCTGTTTCAGGCGGAGCGGTCACAAACCAAAAAGCTACAATCAGTGGTTCCGGAGATATTGAAATGGACGGACTGACAGCGAGTAATTCCGATGCGAAAATCAGTGGTTCGGGATCTATCACTGTTTGGGTCGTGAATCAGCTGAAAGCAACCATTTCCGGAAGCGGGAATATCCGGTATAAAGGAAACCCGGTTATCAATGCAAACATCAGCGGATCAGGTTCTGTAATCCATATTTAATTACGAATTCCTAATTACGGGTTACGAATTGATTGGATCTCTTTCTCTTCTAATAGCTGCTTTTCAATTCGTAATTGGGCATTCGTAATTCGTAATTTTCTCTTTAATCTCTCAAAACCATGTTTCAAAAAACAAGAACGAAATACTTCGTATCAGGATTGCTATGCCTTATTGTCAACACCTGTTTTTCCCAAAAACAAACGGTTCGCGGCACAGTTGTCGACAATATTTCCCAGTCTTCCATTCCGGGTGCGATCATTAAAATAAGCGGATTGGATTCCGTGATTCAAACAGTATCGGATGAGAACGGTAAGTTCAACCTGTCGGATGTTCCGGTTGGAAGCAGAACCATTGAAATTACAGCTTACGATTACAAACCGGTTGTCATGCAGAATGTGACGGTGAATGCCGGAAAGGAATTGGTCCTGACAATCAACATGGAAGAAGATCTGAAAAAAATAAATGAGGTGGTGATTACCGCAAAGGTGGATAAAAACAAACCGCTGAATGAACTTTCCACTGTCAGTACCAGAACCTTTTCTGTTGAGGAAACGCAGAAGTTTGCAGCTGCGGTAAATGATCCGGCACGGATGGCAACCTCTTTTGCAGGTGTTGTGGCTGCAGGCGACGGGAACAATCATATTTCCATTCGTGGAAATTCACCGAACGGACTTTTATGGCGAATGGAAGGTGTTGAAATTCCGAATCCGAACCATTTTTCGAATGTAGGAACGGCCGGTGGCGGAATCTCTATTTTAAGTGCACAGCTTTTGAGCAATTCCGACTTTTCAACCGGGGCTTTTGCAGCAGAATATGGAAATGCATTGTCCGGCGTATTCGACCTGCGATTGCGAAAGGGAAATAACGAAAAGCGCGAATACACGATACAGCTCGGAGTTCTGGGAATGGATGTAGCAACAGAAGGCCCGTTCAAAAAAGGTTACGAAGGTTCTTACCTCATTAATTACCGCTATTCGACGCTAAACATACTCGGGAAAATAGGAATTCCGATCGGAGATGCCAATACCAATTTCCAGGATTTGTCATTCAACATTTATCTTCCTGCGAAGAAGCTGGGGAAATTTACCGTATTTGGTTTCGGTGGATTGAGTTACCAAACAACTACTGCTGAAAAAGATTCCATTCGTTGGCAGGAAGATGACTTTCTCCGCTTAAACACGAACTTTTACAGCAATACGGGCGCCGTCGGAATAACAAACACCAAGCTTTTCAAAAACAAATCGTACTTAAAAACAGCTTTGGTGTTTTCCGGAACCGAAAACGGTTACAAACAGGACAAGTTGAGTGATGATTATGCTTCCCTGACGCGCGAATACGAACAGCGGTTTCTGCAGAATAAGCTGACGCTTTCAAGCACTTACACTCAAAAGATCAACGCGAAGAACAACATCCGGACCGGATTCATTCTGAATCATCTGGGGTATCGTTTAAAACAGAGCGATATGGGCGATTCAACTGTTCTATTGGAACAGATCAATGAAAAGGGCGGAACGGAAACCATGCAGGTGTTTTTTCAATGGAATTCCCACATCACTGAAAAACTGACTGCGAATGTCGGGATTCATTACTTTCAATTATTCCTGAATAACAGCAATTCGCTTGAACCACGTGCATCGCTGCGTTATGATATTCGCCCGAAGCATCACCTGACTTTGGGGTATGGTTTACACAGTCAGCTGCAACCGATAGGTGTTTATTTTGTGGAGCATACGGAGAACGGAACAACGACGCTTCCGAACCGGAATTTGAAGCTGAGTAAAGCGCATCATATCGTTCTCGGGTATGATTTCGTTCTGAATGAACACGAACACATCAAAACAGAAGTCTATTACCAGCATTTGTTCCATGTTCCGATCAGCCAGGATCCCACAAGTACCTATTCGATCTTAAATTCTCAGAATGGTTTTCCTTCTGAAATGTTGACCAATTCCGGGCTGGGTAAAAACTATGGCCTTGAACTGACCTATGAGCGATTCCTCTTCAAAAATCTCTATTATTTACTATCGGCTTCCTTGTATGAATCAAAATACAGAGCAGCTGATGGAAACTGGTACGACACGCAGTTCAATACCAATTATGCAACTTCCCTGACTATTGGAAAAGAATGGAACTTGAAAAGCAGGAAGCATAAAAACAGAAGCATTGGTTTCAATATTAAAACGATCTACGTTGGTGGTTTCCGTTATACTCCTATTGATCTGAACGCATCCATCGCAGCTGGTGAAACCAAATTTGTGACATCGCAAACTTATGGAAAAAGAATGCCTGATTATTACAGACTGGATATTCGCCTGAGTTTGAAACGGAACTACAAAAGACTCACAAGTACTGTAGCGCTTGACATTCAGAATACAACGAACCGGAAAAATGTTGGCGGACAATATTTCGATGAGAAAACAGGAAATGTGAAGTATTGGTATCAATCACCATTGCTTCCGATTCTGAGTTACCGGTTGGAATTCTGATGCTGAAATGTGGTTTGGGACATGTCATCTTCATCCCGAAAAGGGAAACAAAAAACCCTGACGATACATGTCAGGGTTTCTCTATTCAAATGCATCTTCAATTATTTTCCAACGGCATCTGCTTTTTCACGAGCCTTGTCCATGATATTGTCGGCCTTGGTTTGTGCTTCCTGTTCCACTTTTGTTGCACTGCTTTCAGCCTTCTTCTTCATTTCCTTACAAGCTACTTCTGCAGCTTTTTTCTTCAGCGGGTTGCTTCCTGCTGCGTCCATACCATCCGCACATTGTTTATCACCTTCCGCACGAATTTGATCAGCTGCTTTTTTCGCTTCTGCTTTCAGCTTGTCGGCTTCTTTCTGTGCGTTGGCAATAATCTCGTCTTTTTTCTTGTTAAAATCTTCTTTTACCTCTTTCACCTTGTTGTCGATTACCGTTTTAACGGAATCTTTTGCCTTGTTGATGAGTTCTTTTCCTTGTTCCTTGATATTGTCTTTCAGGTTTCCGGTTGCTTTCAGGATCGCTTCCTTAAAGTCGGTTTTGATGACTGGTTTTGTCACCGTTCCTCCAACCAATGCATTGACAGGAATAATATCCGGAATACTTCCCAGGTTCAGTTTCGGAGTAAGTCCGTTTACTTTTGCCAAACCTTGCTCAGCCGTTTTGAGAATTCCGGCAGGGATCATTGATTTCGGAATCTGCATCGTCATTTTGTAATCGATATCCTGCGTAAATGCCGTTGAACCCATGACTTCCGTATCAATACCGCTCAATTTAATCTTCAACGGTTTTTTCATCGTTACTTTTCCGTCCTTAAAGCTGAAGAACGCCTTCACATCTTTGAATGTCTGGTTTGCCAGTTTATCCATGTTCAAAGACTCGCCCAGTTTTTTCAACGGTTCGAATCCGCTTACGGTCACCAGGTTGGTAAACAAATCTCCGTCGCCGGTTAAAGAGTTGTAGACTGGCTCCAACGCTTTGGTCAAATCACCTTTCAGGTTTAAAGTAGAGCTGAATTGCCCTTTGGCATATTTCGCAACCGGAGCTAATTTCCCGATTGTTAAGAAGTGAGAAGTAATTTCCTGAATGTCGATTTCTTTCAGGTCGTAGCCCAGATCAATCGCAGGTTTGTTGTGGTCCTTGGAGCTATAGCTTCCTCTCAAACCAACAGTTCCACCCATCGTGTTCATGCTCAATCCGTTCAGTGAAGCCACTTCTTCCTTCATATTCACATTTCCTTTGATGTTGTTTACATCAATTCCGTTGTAACGCAGTTTCTGAATGTTGGTATTCAGGTTGAAATCCACATTTTCCGGAATCAGAAGTGGTTCTGCATTCGGGTCAACCGGTGCGGGTTCTGCCGAAGCAGTAGCCGCTGGAGCAGCAGAACTTGCAGAAACTCCCATCAATTGATCCAGATCCAGGTTATTGCTGTTGAAATTGAAAGCTCCTTTCAGCAACTGGTCTTCTTTTTTGTTCCCGAATAAATACCCCAGGTAATTGTCAATCTTTCCGTTTACGGCAAAATCAGATTTGCCCATCGTTGCATTCATCTTTTCCAAAGACAGGTTTTGCGGACTGAAACGGAAAGTCAAATCTTTCACATTCACATCCTCATTCAAATCTTTCGATTTGTATAAGAAATCAAACAATTCAATCAAACCTTGTGCGTTGAATTTTTCGTATTGCTCCGTTTCAATAGCACTCATGCGTCCGTTCAAAGCCACATCCGCGTTCAGTTTTCCTTTATAGGATTCTCCTTCAGCCAAAGGCATTACTTTTCCAAGTGTAGCCAGGTTCACGTTTGCTTTTATTTTGGAATCAATCAACGGATCGGTCATCGGGTTTCTCAGTTTCAGATTCGCGTCAATCAGGTTTCCAACGAATTCGGAATGGAATTTTGTGACATCAATCGTCATTTTATCCAGGTTGGATCCGCCTTCAAATTTAGAACCTGCATCAACAGTAATGTTGCTGATCGAACCAGGTAAATCCGGGTATTTGATGGATGCTTTCTGAACATTCAGTCCGAAATCCCATCCCGGAAGGTTTTTGTCATCCAAACGGCCTTTTACTTCGCCGTTCAGTTTCAAATCTCCTTTGGCCACCATGCTTTCATACCCGCTTTGGTAGAAGCTCGGAACCAGGGACAATAAATCCTTGAAGCTGATTTGTTTGGTGTTCAGTTTCAGATCCATTTGATCGTGGTCTTTCAACATTTGGTAAAAACCGTCCAAAGACATGTTAAAGTTGTTCAGGGCAAAGGTGTTTTCTTTCAACGTGAATTTCGAATCATCTTCCTTGAATTCCATCAACAGGTTCACATCTGCATTTGTTTTTACTTTCGACAGGTAACTCAAACCTTCCATCTCGAACGTCAATTCGTCCATTTGGGTGCTTGTAACGAAATCAATCACGTCTGCCGTTAAATCTCCTTCTCCTGTATGATTCAGATTTTTGATATTGGCATACATATCCGAAGCCTGGTCGTCATAAACGATTTGAATGTTCTTCAGGGAGTATTCCTTCAGGGACATTTTGAACTTGGAAGGTTCCTGATCTTCAACCGGTCTTTCATCCGTTGGAATCACGATATCATAGTTGGCTTTTCCTTCCGGATCCACGCGTACATCGAACTTCGCATCGGAGATATGAACCTCGTCAATTTCGATTTCATCTCCACCGATTACATCCCATAAACCTACATGTGCCTCAATAGTTTTGATACTTGCCAACTCTACGCCCTTAAATTCCGTTCTACCTGTTACCTTCGTATCATATAATTGGATGGTGACATTCGGAAAGGTCGACAGGAACGTTAGATCAAAGTCTTTGATAGTGACATCCGCTTTCAATGATTTACTAACTTCCTTCAATACCAATTCCTTAATCTCATCCTTGAAAATGATTGGAATTAAAATGATTGCAATGAGCAAGATTAAGAACGTATATCCCGTCCACTTGAAAAGTCTGCGGATGAAACTTTTCTTCTTTTTCGGCAATTTTTCTTTTTTCGACATCGATAGGTAATTTAAGTATAACCAATTTTTTAACCAAAGAATGTATCTTTACATTCTTACGAAAATAAGCTTTTCATGAAACAATTAACAGTCCTGACATTATTAATTTGTAGTCCATTTGTGAATATCGCACAAATTTCCACCGGAAAAGTAAAAGACGCGAATAAAAAAACGCAAACCGAATCGAAAAAGAATGATTCGGACCATAAATATGATCCTGATAAAGGATTATTGGATTTTACGGTTTTCCTGGGGGCGGGCTACAGTTTGGGTTCTCACAGAATTGAAACGAACGGAGATCTGTTCGGAAAACCAATCGGAACCCGTGCTGATGAGAAAATGGTCAATCGCTGGACTTACCAGGGTGGTGTCCGCAACAGAATTAACCGTTTTTTATCTATTGAAGCTGGCTTGTCGTATGACCGTTACGGAGAATCGTATCAATATAAATCCACCATCAATGATAGTGCTTACAGCTACAACCGCAAATACAACATGCTGGCTGTGCCGGTTCAATTGTTTTTCACGTATGGAAAACGCGTACAGTTTCTTGCGGGGGCTGGAATTCAGCCGTTTATCCCATTAAGTCTGAAATCGAAAATTACCTATAAGGATTCGAAGGGAAATGAAACTACTTCGGAGCCAAGAACAGTGGAAGGATTTAATTCTGCCGGTTTCAGTGTCTTGTTTTCAACCGGAGTGCAATACCGCTTTTCAAAATATGCTTCCGTTTATTTTATCCCGGCTTATTCTATCGGATTGACGAATATTTTTGCAAAACAGGAGCCGCATAAACAATGGTTCAATGCGTTGAACCTGCGCTTCGGGATGGCACTTCATTTCCCTGAATCGACGAAAGAAAAGAAGGTGAAGCCTGCAAAAGAACCGAGAGAGAAGCGAAAGTTTAATTGGTAATATTGAATAGAAATGTGTTGAAGGGTGTTCGAAAGGATGCCCTTTTTTGTTTCCTCCCCCTTTGTCCCCCTCCAAAGGGGGATTGGAAACTCCCGCAAAAAACAAATCTTTCTCCGAATCATTAACAGCTGGAAGTATAACTCTCATTTGAAAGAAGATTAAAGTCTCCCCCTTTGGAGGGGGACAAAGGGGGAGGATTTTTTAATTAAACATATTCTGAGTAGAGATAAACAAAAAAGAGAACGCATTGCATTCTCTTTAAATATCATTCATGATTCAACGCTACTCCGAATCACTTGGCCCGGCACCCGTTCCGAATGATTGAATATCTCCGTCGTAAAAGATCATGATTTGAGCCACATCTCTCAGGAAATCAATTTTCCCGATCTCAATGCGGTTGATTTTCAATCCGGTTCTTTTTTGAACATCTTCCATCATTTCATCATATTTCTCCGGCTGAATCAGATCAATACGGTCATAAATAATAATCTTCCGGGTTTCATGCTTCAACAGCCACAAATATTCCAAACCGGCAGTAAGCAGGATCAAACATCCGTTCATTAAACCCATTTCGGCAAGCGAGATCTTGTTTGAAGCCAAAGCGTTGATAACCGAAAGACCGATTACCAGGAATAGATAAGTCATTTCCTTGATTTCAATTCCTTCGGTGCGATAACGGAGAATCCCGAAAATAGCAAACAAACCAAGCCCCATTCCGGTGTCAATGTCGAGTTTTTTCAGTCCGAAACACAGGAAAAACGTAATCATCCCGATCAGGAAATAAGTAAAGAGATAATCTTTTCTTCTTGCCTTGGAATAATACATGAAACGGATCAGGATCACCAGGACAAGGAGGTTGATGGTCATTCTGAAAAGAAGCGCATATAAATCTTCGTTGAAAAAGGAGATGCCGAACAATTTAAAATCCGGTTGATGGGAGAGAAGCATGTGAATTGTTTATTAGTTTTTGTATCAGTAGTTTTTTTTCTTTGAACCGGTTTGATTTCAGTTTGTTTTCATCATACAAATCAATCATTCCGAAGCAAAATTTGGATATGCGAAACGGGCGTATCAATTCCTGTTTCATTAATTGATAGAATGGAGAATTTCTATCCAGTTTGGGTTGTTTCAATTCGGCTATAACAATCGAAGAAAGCGTTTGTTTTTTGCAGTTCGGATCATCTAACGTTCCGTTGGTAATTTCAAAATCAATGGTTAGCCGTTCCTCACTTTGCTTGTTAATCAGCGTAATGCGGCGGTAACTGTTGATCATGACCGGTTGCAGATCCATTTGTTTTCGAAGCCGGTCCCATAAAAAGGAACGTTGATCATCCGAAAAATCAGAGGTAAAGCCGTCAATGTTAATGCGATTCTTATCCGTTCGACCTTTAATCCGCTCTTTGACTTCGAGGTAGGAAACGTTGCTGTCCACGTAGGTGCGAATCCGGACTTTGAAACGATTTGGAATGGACTTATGATGGTCCTGGAAAAAAGAATACTCCGAATTGTCAAAATACTGACTGGTATAATCGAAAATCACTTTCCCGTCAATGTTGAGAACATCGTAATAAGGAAGCATTTTTTCCAGGTAACAGGCCAAATTTTCAATGGGGAAGGCAAACTTCTCATCCACGCGATTCATAAGCGGGGCACGGGAAAGTTCTTCCAGTGAAATCCCATGGTATGAATGTAGTAAATGTGTTAGTTTTCCCTTCATGTTAAATTCAAATATAGTTAATATTACATATGACGTTATTTTTATACATAAAGTTTGTTTTTTTAATTGGAAATTGGGAATGTAAAAATTGACAAAGGCTTATGAATCTGCCTGGTAAGATGAAAACCGGGATCTTTCTTTTTCAATTCTCACTTTTCAATTTTCAATTACCTTTGCATATGCAAAAGAAAATTTTACTCCTGGGTTCCGGTGAGCTTGGAAAAGAACTGGTCATTGCCCTTCAACGATTAGGACAAACCGTGATTGCGGTTGATAGCTATGAAAATGCTCCTGCAATGCAGGTTGCGGATGGATATGAAGTGATTAATATGCTGGATGCCGTTTCCCTGGACGCGATTGTTGCAAAACATCATCCGGATTTGATTGTTCCGGAAATTGAAGCGATTCGAACAGAGCGTTTCTACGAATATGAAAAGATGGGAATCCAGGTCATTCCTTCTGCAAAAGCAGCGAATTTCACCATGAACCGGAAGGCAATCAGAGATTTGGCAGCGAAAGATCTTGGAGTAAAAACGGCCAATTACCGCTATGCAAAAACGGCAGAAGAATTTGAAGAAGCGGTATTGGCTATCGGAATTCCGTGCGTCACCAAACCGTTGATGTCCAGTTCCGGAAAAGGTCAGTCGGTGATTCGTTCCAAAGAAGAAATTTCGAAAGCATGGACCTATGCAATAGAAGGTTCTCGCGGCGATTTGAAAGAAGTGATCGTGGAGGAATTCGTTCCGTTTGATTACGAAATCACCTTGTTAACGGTCACTCAAAACAATGGAGAAACCTTATTCTGTGCTCCAATCGGCCACCGGCAGGAACGCGGAGATTACCAGGAAAGCTGGCAGCCCATGCCGATGAATCCGGAACATTTGAAAGAAGCGCAGGACATGGCTGCAAAAGTGACGAAAGCTTTGGGAGGTTCCGGTTTGTGGGGAGTTGAATTCTTTATTACCAAAGACGGAGCGTATTTCTCCGAATTGTCTCCACGTCCACACGATACGGGAATGGTAACCTTGGCCGGGACACAAAATTTCAGCGAATTTGAGTTGCATGCACGCGCTATTTTAGGTTTGCCGATCCCATCCATCGTTTCTTTGAAAAAAGGAGCAAGTGCGGTTGTCCTGGCAGATCGTGAATCGAATCATGCACCCGATTTTTCCGGTTTGGAAGAAGTATTGCAAACAGAAGGTTCCGACGTTCGTATTTTTGGAAAACCAACCACGCGCCCTTATCGCAGGATGGCAGTTGTGTTGTATTCCGGAGATCAGGAAGTGGATCAGATTACCGATAAAGCAAAAGAATTAGCGCAGAAAATCACGATCAATTACCGTTAATTTGAAACGTGTAATCATTATTGGTGGCGGGCCAGCAGGATTGATGGCTGCCACTCAATTGTTGAAAAGCGATTGTGAAATTCTGATCCTCGATCAGAAAGCAAGTGTGGGAAGAAAGTTTCTGGTTGCCGGTGACGGCGGATTCAATCTGACGCATTCGCAAAGTAAGACCGAATTGTTGGAGAAATATGATTCGGAATGGATCAAGCAAGCCATCAAACAATTTTCCAATAAGGATTTTATCAAATTCTTAAAACAAATAGGAATCGAAACGAAAGTGGGTTCTTCGGGAAAGATTTTTCCTTTGGATGAGGTCAAACCGATCCAGGTTTTGAATGCCTGGAAGCAATTGTTGGAACCGAAAGTACAATTTGTTCTGAATACCCGGTTTTTAAACTTCGTTGAGAAGCAAATTGAGATTGAACGGGAAGGGAAAACCGAAAAACTGGATTTCGATTACCTTGTTTTGGCTTTGGGTGGAAAATCCTGGCCGGTAACGGGTTCTGACGGAGTCTGGGTTTCGATTTTTGAGCAAAAAGGGATTGAAATGACGCCTTTTGAGTCAAGTAATTCCGGGTTGGTGTTGTATGAAAACTGGCTGGGAGACCTGGAAGGCAAAATCCTGAAAAATATTCAAACTTCGTGTGGCAATCAATCTTGTACAGGAGATTTGGTCTGTACAAGGTATGGCCTGGAAGGAAAACCGGCGTATGCAATCAATGGTGCTTTGCGGAAAATGGAAAAACCGGTCTTTAAAATTGATTTTAAGCCCCAAATGACGAGCGGAAAAGTCTTTGAAATTTTGAAAAAGGCGAAAAACCCTTCCCAGGGATTGAAAGAATTGAAATTGGGTGAAGTGGCTGTTTTCTGGATCAGGAATTTTGTTTCCAAAGAACGCTTTTTGAATCCGAAAGAACTTGCGAAGGCAATCAAGGAATTTCCCGTTGGAATCAAAGGTTTCAGAC
>NZ_JASLCN010000238.1 GCF_030151805.1 Fluviicola sp. | reverse complement strand
GTACATATTCGCTTTTACTTTTTGAGATTGAAGATAAATCATCACGTCTTTCACACTTTTGCGTGTCTGACAATAGACAATTCCAACATCATTCGGGTTCTTGTGGATCCATTTCGTAATCGCGTCCAGTTTGTTCGATACATGATACACTTCATAACTGACGTTGTTCCGTTCAAAAGAAGCTTCAAAGATCTCCGGATTTTTTAGTTTCAAATGTGTGGCAATATCTTCCTTCACTTTTGGAGTTGCGGTGGCAGTAACAGCAATGATCGGAACGTCAGGATGGAACTCGCGCAGTTTCGGAATTTCCATATAAGCAGGTCTGAAATCATGTCCCCATTCCGAAATACAATGGGCTTCATCCACTACAAACAAGCCAACTTCCATCTGTTTGACCCGTTCCTGAAACAATCTGGTCTGAATTCGTTCCGGGGAAATATACAGAAAATCCACCCCTCCGAATTTCGCATTGTCGAGTAAAATGTCAATTTCCCTGAATGACAAACCACTAGTCAAAGCCTTTGCACGAATGCCTCTTTTTTGCAGCTGATTTACCTGATCTTCCATCAAAGCAATCAAAGGAGAAACCACGATGGTAATTCCTTCGCGTGCAATTCCGGGAATTTGAAAACAAATGGATTTCCCGCCGCCCGTAGGTAAAAGAGCAATAACGTCTTTTCCATAAATGGAAGCGTCAATAATCTCTTCCTGCAAAGGTCGAAATTGAGAGTAACCCCAATAGTTGGAAAGAATTTCTTCGCTCTTTTTTGACATAAAGTCTGGTTTTACAGCTCTTTTTTGATATGGGACGTCCCGATAGCTATCGGGATTGCCCAACGATCTCGTTTAATTAGTTTGTCGTATTCAAGTTCTGCAAAATTAAGGTTTCAGACCAGTTAGCAGACACCGTATTTTCGGAAACGGTTAATTTTAAGTAAATCGACGCTAGATCAACGGAATCTGTTTGCATAAAGTTTTTGATGAAAATGCCACCCGGAGTGAATAAAATAATTGCTCCGGTCCGGAAAAATTCAGTAAATGAATGAATAGTAAGTTGATGCATTTGTTTGAATACATTAAAAATAGTTGTTGTTACAAATATTGGAATTACTTCCGGAATCGTAATAGAATCCTCAACTTATTTAGGTATATTCGCATAACTATTAGTCGTTATGATACATCAAGACACAATAAAAGTGACTCGCGCCCAAGAGTCAAAATTAAGTGCTGTTGATTGGAATAATTTACCTTTTGGAAAAGTCTTTTCTGATCATATGCTCATCATGGATTACAAAGATGGTGCGTGGCAGGAACCGGAGATTATGCCTTTCGGTCCTTTGTCAATGCATCCGGCTACATCAGTGATTCATTACGGTCAATCTATTTTTGAAGGATTGAAGGCGTATAGAATGGATAACGGTGAAGTTGCAATCTTCCGTCCTGATATGAATGCGAAGCGTTTTGAGGAATCATGTGCACGTATGTGTATGCCTGTAATTCCTGAAAATGTATTTGTAGAACTGACACGTAAGTTTGTAGAGACAGAAAGTGAGTGGATTCCAAATAAAGAAGGTTATTCTCTGTATTTAAGACCTTTCCTGTTTGGAATTGACGAATATATCGGAATTAAACCTTCAGATACGTATCGCTTCGTGATTTTTGCCTGCCCGGTTGGAGCGTATTACAACGAACCTGTAAATGTAAAAATCGAGGAGTTCTACACCCGGGCATCTGTTGGAGGAGTTGGAAGAGCAAAAACTGCAGGTAACTATGCCGCAGCTTTGTATCCTGCAAAATTGGGACAGCAAAAAGGATATCATCAGTTGATCTGGACAGACGGGAAAACGCACGAATACATTGAAGAATCAGGAACAATGAACGTGATGTTCGTCATCGACGGGAAATTGATCACTCCTTCTGAAGAAAGTGACACGATTCTGAGAGGAATTACGAAACGTTCGGTTGTTGAAGTTGCCCAAATGTGGGGGATGCCGGTTGAAGAACGCAACGTTTCTGTTGCAGAAGTAGTTCAGGCACACAGAGAAGGTCGTTTGACAGAAGCTTTCGGGGCAGGAACGGCAGCAACGATTGCACACATTGCAAAAATCGGGTACCGCGATGAAGATTTGATTCTTCCTCCGATCGAATCCAGAACTTTCTCCTTGAAAGTGCATGCATACCTGGATGATTTAAAAGCAGGAAAAGTAGAAGACAGTTTTGGCTGGCTTTGTAAGATATGAGCTTATTGCTTTAAAAAAGAAGGGACGCGATGTATTGCGTCCCTTCTTTTTTATTTCTCCTTTTTTATGGAAATTTGCAATCAACCGCATCTTTATTGAAATTTGAAGCCATGAAATCTATTTTGCTCCTTGTAATTCCGGTTTTGTTTTCAATTCCTGCATTCAGTCAAACAACCATTCGCATTATTGCAAAAGACAGGAGCAACGGAGACGCTGTTTCGCGTGTTTTCATCCGCCAATATCAAAATGACTCACTGGTCAAATCCCAATACACAAACTTAAAAGGAACGGCTTTCTTTTCAGTTTCTACGAAAGAAGCTACCCGTTTTGAATTAGAGCATATTGCATTCAATCCGCTGGATCAGATTCCGACAAAGATCTATTCCGGAAAACCAACCGATACACTGACGATTAAAGTGAGAATGCACTACAGTAAAGAGCATTTGATTGACGAAGTAGTCATTAAACCGATCGGAGTTCCGGATACGGTTTTTGAATCTACGCGTGTTTCCGTAACCGATTTCGAATTTTTACCGGATGATAATCTCCTTTTATTGACTTACCCGAAGAATTTGAAAAAAGGAACCGAACTGGTTCTTTTCGACGGGTTCAATTTGCTGGGAGAAATCCAATTGCCGGAAAAAGGGCAGGAGTTGATCCGTGACTATAGGGGAAATCCGCATGTAGTTACCGAAAAGAACGTGTTTGGGATCACGGAAAACAATAAACGAATCCAGATCGCACAAATTGAAAAGCAGTACTACATGACGTATATTGCGCCAATCATTGACACTTCATTAACAAAGTATTATTTCTCCAATTTCAATCCCAATTATCCGGCATTTGAGTATTTCACCTTTGACATCGTTGATTCAACCTATCGCAAAATTGCCAAAGTTCAGGATGATCTGATGATGGAACTGTATCGCTCAGAGTTTAAGTGGGTAGATATACGCACGAAATTGTGGGCAAAGGAACGGGAGAATGAAACCGGAATCGACAAAGAAATCTGGGTAGGAATGTACTATTTTACGAATTCCATTTATTACAAAGAATTGTACGCTCCGATGTTTGAACGAAACGATTCGGTATTCTTGTTTGATCATTACAAGAATTTGATGTTTACTTATTCTTACAAAGGAGATTTGTTAGACAGCATTCCGATTTACTATCATTTGCAGCCGAAGGAAAACGGATGGAAGAAACATTTGATCCAGGATTATGAAACAGGGGAGATTTTTATTCATTATGAAATTGCAGGAAAAGCACAGTTAAGACATATCGATACAAAAACCGGGAAGTTGAGTCTACCGATTCAATTGCATTTCAAATACCCGGAAAATATTCAGATAAAGGGAAACAGTGTTTATTACATCTACAGACCTTTTGAATCGACCCAGAAAAAGTACTTATACCGGGAACGGCTTCCGTTCGAATTTACGTCTCAAAAAACAAATAAAGGCACTTTGGTGGAGATGGTAAAGCCCTAAAAGCGTAAATGGAGTCAAGACGGGCGTCCTAACTCCATTCACTAATCAACCTAACCTAACCACCTAAATCATAACAAATATACAACAAGAAATTTAATATGCAATATCCCGAATGGAAAAAAGCAGATAAAAAATCATTAAAAAAGTTAATGGATTAATAATCAGTTAATTAATTTTTAAGAAAATACCGTTAAATGATTGTCTTTCTTCCTATAGGTCCTTCGCAGAACAACAAATCGAGGATAGATACCTGGGTGTGAAAGTGTTTTTCGCCAAATAAAACTTGTGTGTATTTCCCATCCATTTCCAATAACTCATAGTCGGAATTCCGGAAATCAAGCGAATGGGAAAAATGATATGCTTCCGTGTAAGATGTAGAAACGGGCAGCTGGTAAACCGTTAAAAAGAACTGAGTAATGGCTTGATCAAAATCCACCAGGAAGCGGTGTTTTTGAAACAATAGTTGTTCAATATCTGAAGCATAATGCTCGAAATAGGGGGCAGAAGAATAGGCAGTTTTCAATGCTTTCCAATGAATCAAAGGCCAGTTTTGCTGGTAAGAGACCAGCACATCTCTTGTAATAGTTTTAGAACCATTTGGTCTTTCAAGCGGCATTGTCAGAATCTGAGGTCCCTGGGATCCGAGAATCACCATCCGGTTCCGGAAAGTCTGTTTCGGAAAATGATCACACGTTTCAAAAGCTATTTGCCCGTGTTTTACCAGGTCCTGAAAATACCGGACACTCCCAAAATAAGCTATAGGAAATATAGCTTGCGCATCCATTTTACTTGATTACATTAAAGACGCGATCCCAACGAACTCCGGATGAACCTTTTGAGAACCAAACGATGGAAGCTCTACCAACTACGTGATCTTCAGGAACACAACCCCAAACTCTTGAATCTGCCGAGTTGTAACGATTGTCTCCCATTAACCAATAGTAATTCATGGCAAATGTATACGTACTTGCTTTTTTACCATCAATGTAGATTCCGTCTGCTTTCTCCTGCAATTTGTGGCCTTCGTATGCTGTGATGATTCTTCTGTACCAGGCAATGTTCTCCGCTGTCAATTTCACAACAGCTCCTTTTTTCGGGATTCTGAATTTGGTGAAATCAGTTGTTGTGTTGTTTACATGAAGATCTTTCGGGAAATAATCCAGGTTATGGATCAATTCTGAGTTGGTAGGTTTACTGCCCGGTGTATCAGAATACTGAGGCTGTAAACTCAATGTAAAGATTGTCTTCGAAGCCATTTTCTTCAACTCACTTAATTTGGAGTCAGTCAGGTAAACAATTTCCACTCCGTTCTGACCGATGATGTAATCTCCGTCATTCACGTTTAACCCAATTGCATTCAATTTGCTTTCAGATAATGACTCTCCGGATACTTGGTATGCCATGTTTTGATTCGGCGCTTTGTATGCCGGTTTTCCGTTTACATACAAAACAGAACTTTTGATCTCGATTTCATCTCCGGGAAGAGCAACACAACGTTTGATGTAGTTCTCACGTTTGTCTACCGGACGATAAACAATTCCGGCATGCTTGATGTAATTCAATCCTGCTTCAGGCATTCCTCCACGGGAATAGGTTACACCACTTGCAATTCCGATGCGTGCTTTTTGTCTCCAGAATTCAATATTCGAAATAAATTCACCTCCCAGGCTATCCAGAATCAATGTTTCAAAACTAGCTCCTGTTGCCATGGAACGTTGATTCAGAATCTGCATTGCTTCAGCATGATTTTGATTTAAAGTCTGAAACCAGTAATACAACGCTTCGCTGTTTACTACCTGGTGGTAATCATGTCCCATCAAACCATTTGGAACCCGCGGGTCATAAATTGCAGTATCTCCGGAAGGATAATTGAAAACCATGACATCGTTTCGGTGTACATTCCCAAATCCGGGAAGACGATAGTAATTCGCCGTTTCAATCGTCAAATAAGATTTCACGTTGATCCATGGAATGGTGTTGTGAACCAAAGGAAAGGAGAGGGGAGTTACGGGGACTTTCGCTCCGTAAGACAATTTGTTCACAAACAGGAAATCTCCGACCAATAAGGTTTTTTCCATGGAACCGGTAGGAATCTGGAATGGTTCGAATACGTAAGTACGGATAATACTTGCTGCAACCAACGCAAAAACAATGGAATCTCCCCATTCTTTAATAGCAGATTTCTTCCCGATGCGTTTTGATCTGAAAGAAAGAATATAAGCAACCGCATGACCGATTACAGGTAAAGCCAAAAACAAAACAACATGATCGCTATTCGTTCTTTTCGCTGCTTCCACCGGACTAGCCCAATTAGTTGGTGCTAAAACCGGTAAAGTGGCATCGTTCGCATTGGCAATTTTCCACAGAATCAAGTAAGGGAAGAAAATCCCCTGTAAAGTGTCTCCAATGGAAAAGAAGCCGAATCTTCTGATATATGAAAGGTTTGCAACCATCCACATCACTAAATGAATTCCCGGAATGAACATCAATAAAGACCACCATGGTTTCCCTGATCCGAATTTGAAAATGATGTAGTAATTGTAAACCGGTACAAATGCGTGCCACGATTTCGCTCCGATGCGCTCAAAGGATTTCCACCAAAGAGCAATGATCGGATGAATAAGAATTAAGAATAGGTAATAATAAAGAATATTCATAAGGCTTAAAATGCTAGTACGTCACGCATGGTATAAATTCCTTTCTTGCCGAAAAGAAATTCTGCCGCAATAACGGAGCCCAGGGCAAAACCATCTCTGGAATGTGCTTCGTGACTCAAGGTTAAAGTATCTATTTTTGAAATATACGAAATGGTATGTGTGCCGGGAACATCCGGTTCTCTCAACGCCTGAATCGGAAGTTCTTCAGCAGTAACTGCCGGCCATGAACCGGTTTTCGCTTTCCAGGAAGTGTAATTCTGATTGTTTTCAATCAATCCTTGTGCTAAAGAAACTGCAGTTCCGCTCGGAGCATCTAATTTCTGAACGTGATGAATTTCTTCGATCTGCGCTTTGTATTCCGAATGCGAAGACATCAAAGCGGCCAATTTCTCATTGATATGGAACAAAATATTCACACCAACACTGAAATTGGAAGCATGCAGCAACGAACCGTTCTTTTCAGAAACAAGTTTGGAAATGCGATCCAGTTCACTTTGCCACGCGGTAGTTCCGACTACAATCGGAACTTGTTTCTCAATGCAGGTTTCCATGTGTTTAACAACGAGTCCAGGCTGGGTGAATTCGATTGCAACATCTGCAATTGTAAGATCAACCTGATCAATGGTGTTTTTAGAATCAATTTTATAAACGATCGAATGTCCTCTTTCCAAAGCAATGCGTTCGATTGCTTTTCCCATTTTCCCGTATCCGATTAATCCTATTTTCATGTAGCGCAAAAATACTGTTTTCAGCTTCCTATCCTAACTTTTAACGAAATTTAAATTGAAAGGAAACTCCGTACGACATAGAGTTGTACATCGTTGGGCGAATGGAAAGTGATAAATCTTCACTGATGTCAAAATTGACAAAGTGAGCTTCGATACTTGCATCCACAATATTCAATAAATAAACCAATCCGATCCCGAGTATGGCAAAATCGCGTCTGTTTCGATGCTGCGCGTAAAGCGTCAATAAACTTTGGCTGTCGTATTCCAAAAAGTTTGCGGGAGCATTCCCGACTTTTCTGGATTCGTATTCTGCCTTGTAATCGTTCTTCAGCGAGTTATTTTTGATGGCAAAATAAGTCGTAGCCCCCAAACCGGCATAGATCAACGGAACTTTCCAAAATGCCTTCTTTTTGCCCTTAGGCATGGCAATGTGATTGTAGATTTGTCCCGATCCCGGAACAACTGCAGAGAAAAGAGCCGCTTTTTTCCAGGAATGTGTTTTAACCGTATCAGCCTTAACAGTCAGTGAATCTTGTGCATTGACTTTTGCAGAAAGGCAAAACAGGATGATGACTCCAAGGAAATAACGCATTAGTTGGATTTATTCAATAACTCAATGATTCGGTTTAAATCTACCTCAGATGAGAAATTGATCATGATTTTTCCACTTCCTGAATGTGCTTTTTTGATTTCGACTTTTGAAGAAATGCGGTCACTCAGATGATTTTTAAACACTTCCTGGATGGATGTAAGCTCCGGTGTTGCAGCCACTTTTGGTGCATTCGGAACTTCTTCAGTACCTCTGGAAGTATTGGTACGGATCAATTCTTCAATTTCTCTAACGGATAATTGAAAATCAATAATCTGACGATACAAATCCAATTGCCGGTTTTCATCACCTGCAGAAACAAGTGATCGGGCATGTCCCATGGAGATTAAGTTATCACGTACTCCCAATTGAATTTCAGCCGGAAGTTTCAATAAACGCAAATGGTTGGTAATACTTGTTCTTCCCTTGGAAATCTTTTGAGACAACTGATCTTGTGTCAATCCGATCTCGTCAATTAATCGTTGGTAAGAAAGCGCCACTTCGATTGCATTCAGGTCTTCACGCTGAATATTTTCAACCAAAGCCATTTCAAGCATTGCCTGATCGTTTGCAACGCGGATATATGCAGGAACTTCTTCTAATCCTGCCAATTGAGACGCTCTGAAACGTCTTTCACCGGAGATTAGCTGATACTTATCTTTTCCAAGTTTACGAACTGTCAATGGCTGAATGATTCCATGAACAGCGATGGATTCTTTCAGTTCGTTCAAAGCATCCTTCTCGAAATTAGTTCGCGGGTTAAACGGGTTAGCCTCAATCGAACCGATCGGAAGAAGGGCAACGCCTCCGGAGCTGGCTGCCGGTGCAGTTGATGATGGTGTTGTAATATCGTTTGAGGAACCGTCCAATAGAGCTCCCAAACCTTTACCTAAAGCTGAACGTTTTTTCGGATTAGATGTCATTTCCTACTTGAAATTGTTTGTCGTTATTACCGATTTTTGTTAAATCGTTTCGTTGAAGAATTTCGCGTGCAAAATTCAGATAATTGATTGCGCCTTTGCTTGTAGCATCATGCAATACGATGGTTTCTCCAAAACTGGGAGCTTCCCCTAATTTCGTGTTCCGGTGAATCACCGTATCGAAAACCAGATCCTGGAAGTGTGTTTTCACCTCTTCAACTACCTGGTTTGCCAAACGCAAACGCGTATCGTACATGGTTAACACGATTCCTTCGATTTCCAATTCCGGATTCAATCTTCCCTGGACAATTTTGATCGTGTTCAATAATTTCCCCAAACCTTCCAAGGCGAAGTACTCGCATTGTACCGGAACCATCACCGAATCTGCAGCTGTAAGCGCATTTACGGTAATCAATCCAAGAGAAGGGGAGCAGTCGATGATGATAAAATCATATTGATCTTTGATTTTATCCAAAGCCTGCTTCAACATGTGCTCTCTGTTGGGCATATTGATCATTTCCAACTCAGCACCAACCAGGTCAATGTGCGAAGGAATGATATCCAGATTCGGATTGTTTGTAGGAATAATCAACTCTGACGGGTGGACATCGTTGATTAAGCAATCGTAAATGTTGCGTGAGTTTTTTGGATCCAAACCAACACCAGACGTAGCATTTGCCTGCGGATCGGCATCGACCAACAATGTTTTGTACTCCAAAACACCAAAACAACCACCCAGGTTAATTGCTGTAGTTGTTTTACCAACACCACCTTTTTGATTCGCTATTGCGATTATTTTACCCATAAGAGCACTGTAAATTTGAGGATAAAGATACGTTATTGAAATGACCTAAACGGTATTTGTTTTCGCTATTTTTTCAACGAACCGGATGTTGAAAGATTGTTTGGAAGTTTTCCTATAAATCTTCAAACTTCACTCCGCTTGCATAAGAAGAATCGGAGTTTTCGTTTGTATTCAGTTCATTTGCTTTGTTCATTACCTCTAAAAGTGTTTCCGAAAATTTCTCAAAATCCTCTTTGTAAAGAAAAATCTTATGCTTTTGAAAGACTTCTTTTCCGTTCAGCAGAACTTTTTTGCTTTCGGTAACTGTAATATAGTGGTCTTGCCCTTTAGTAGCTTTTATATCAAAGAAATAAGTTCGCTTTCCAGCTTTTACTACTTTGGTAAATACTTCCCTCTGAGCATCATAATCGTGTTCGTTTTGCATAGTTTATTTTAAGGTTGCAGCAAAACAAATATGCTTTTTTATTTACTTAAATACAAGATTTACAAGAATATTTTTACTTTTTCGCTTTTTTCTTTTTGCGATATCCCAACGTGGATGAAGGGTCTTTTTCTTTCTTGCTGCCTTTTCTGGCTTCG
>NZ_JASLCN010000510.1 GCF_030151805.1 Fluviicola sp. | reverse complement strand
GCTGGATCAACTCCGGCGGCCTGGGCACGATGGGCGTGGGCCTGCCCTACGCGATGGGCATCAAGCTGGCCAAGCCGGACGCGGACGTGTTCTAGGCTTAACTTCTTGCTTTGTATCAAATAAAAGTTGAGACAATTCAGTTTTCAAACGTTCCAACTTGTCCTGAACAATGAGATAAAATTCCTCTTTGGGCTCGGTACGGTTTTCAATAATACCATAGTCAATCACACCCAATTCATACAACTCATTCTTGAACAGATCAAGTCCTAAGATTGTTTCTTCGATTCCTTTGTACTTGTTATTGTCAAAGTAATAATGTTGAATGCGATCTACATTAATCACAATGTCTAATATTTCTCGTTGGTAGTGGGTTCCGAGTTTGGAAAGCAGTTCTTTGACTTCCCCAATTATACTAGTGGATTCATCTTCCAAATGTTGTTTAAATTCTTCCGTGTACATCCCGTTGCAAGAAGTTCGGGTAACAACATCCAATGCAAGTTTATCATCAACAGATTCTTTCATCTTATGACGGGTAGAAAATTGTAGCTTGGAAATAGTGTCGATTAGGGGTTTGAGAGATTTATGAAATTGCATTGTGAATTTTTTGGATACAAAGAAACACACAAGTACTGAAATTTACCCACCCTACACACACTGATTTTATAATTCTCCCAACCTCCGTCCGTTCCTGTAATCTTCCACCGTACTGAATTTGTTAAGGAACTACGACTACGGTTGTGAGAATGACACTCAAAGAGACACACTCTGCACAAATCACTACTGAACCATTACAATGACATTCCTCAACCGAAAAAACATGAGAGATTGGTTCTTTGTAGTGTTTGGTATAGTCATACTACCCCACCCCATTTTGAAATTTTGGTTTGTCACCCGCACTGATAGGCTAATCTGCAAACTTCCCCCGTCCCAAATTTTGGCGGGTTTTGTTTCTCTGTCAGACTGCGTGAGTTTGACCCAAGCCCCAATTCACATTAATATTTTAAGTTATGGAAATACAATTAGTTTATGCAGAGGTTTTAGATTTCATTACTCCAATTATGCGAGAAGACCCACTCGTACAAATTGTTTCAGACACGGGAGTATTCATCGTAACCACTATCGAAAATTCTAAGCAGTACCCATTGGATTTCTATCCTGTGGATTCAGAAGCTATGGAAGCGTATGATTTGTGACAGTATAATAAGTTATAAATTGGGAAAATAGTTAGTTGCTAACGATTCAAACACGTAATTGGACTTTTCTTGGATTGTTTCAAATGAGTTAAACTCTGTGTAGTCCATTTTAAGGTTGCACCAAACATTAAAAAACATAACTACATCAAAGGATGGATCCATACTCAAAAAACTCTCAACCCGATATCTTATATACTGTCCAAGCACGGTTTCAACATCTTTGGTTCTCATTGTAGTTTCAGGGCTTCTTTTATCAAAGGTTTCAAAAGCTTTATACATTTGCCTTTGTCTGATAATTTCTTCGTACAACAAATTATTATCCGCAATAATATCCACAGGCTTGAGAGCATATAGAGATGCCGTAAATGATTTATAGGGAGCAGTTTTATTTAGAGTTTTACCAATTTCAAATGCAACGTGCATTCCAAAACAAGTAGCTAAATGCAAGTGCAATTTGTTCTTCGTTTTAAGGTTAATTCTAATCAAATAGGTTTCCAATTCTTTCCAACTTATCGAATCCCCATTGGATAAAACCATACTTGTCTTGTCAGTTGCACCGTGTGCTTCAATATGAAGGACAATTTCATCAGTTGACAGAACTTCATTTTCTATAGTGTTAAGCCAACCAATTAAATCCATCTTAGATTTGATTGTCGTATGCGAATGCAACAAATCAGGTGCATAAAATTGACAATACCTAGAAATCGTATCATTATAGAGTTCTCGACCTGTTTGAGGTTCGTCTGTGGGAATACTTTCCAGTACGTAAATTCGTGTAATCATTTTGAGGGAATTGAAGAATTTATCACTTTATTAATCCAAGGTCTTTTTTGAAAGTTGTCTTTCTGTATTCACCTATCTTTTCTTGAGATAATGATTCCGAACCCAATTCATTAATTTTCACCAGATCGTTTTGGATTGACTCAAGATATTGTTGCAGAACCAGTGTATCGGGAAACCCTTCCGCATAAAATGCCCCTTGCAAGATTTTTTGCCCGTAAATTACGGCATCCATCATTTTTTCAAACATATCATTGTAAGTCAAACATTTCAATTGAAGTTCTCCACTTAAATAAGTATTAGAAAGAACCCGCAATCTTGCTGTAATTTTATGCAAATCCTCAACATTATTTCTCTTAACAAATTGCTCAACAGAATTCGTGTATTCTTTCAGCCAATTTGAGCGTTCAGAAGAGGTGTTGTTGGCGTTATGGTATTCATTAAGTTGATTATAAATCAATTGAAAAGTCCGATAGTAATAATTCAAAGCTGTTATATTCTCGTATATCTCTTCAATTTTACCTACCAAAATCTGCTGTCGATTGTTCTTGTTACTAGCTATCATTGTTCGATAGGATATAATAAGAGCCACTACAGAAACAACGGCTACTGCAAGTGATATCCAAAAACTAGCTATTGAGAAATTACTTTCATCTGCCACCAATTTGTTTTCATACTTATTATGTATTACAATTGGCTTTAAGTCAGTTGCTTGATTCAAGTTTATTAGAGTGTCGGATTGGTTAATGTAAATAGTGTCTTTCATTCTTACTTTTTTAACACTAAAGTTAGCAAGCGTTATCCAGTATCGAAAATATATTGGGATTTTCGAATAACTGTCCCAAATCACGAAACGGAATTCACTTTGACTTAGGTAAATTCTCCTTCATATATTCTCGCATATCAATGTCCTTATTGACTTTACGAACATCCATTATAAAGAATAGCTGTGCTGTCATCGCAAAAAACCATGTTGCATAGTTCTCCCAATCACATCGAAGCTTCGGGGTATACAAAATTTTAATTATCCAATACCAACCATAAGCATTATACGCATAGATGTAGAACCTCCGAATAAAATTCATTGTTTTACTGAGAGAATTAATGTAAATGGTTTCAAATCGATTTTGCATATTCTGTATAATTGATACATTTGAAGATACTTAAAACTATTCACATGGAAACTTCACAAAAAACAGTGCGTTTTTTATTCAACACTTTGGAAGATTTGAAACGAACCAAAGAACTTGACTCTTTATTTACTTATTTCGAAATGCTCATCAACAACGGATTTGAAATAGAGTTCTACAGGACGAGTATTGATGGAGAGTGTTTAACGACAATTAGAGATTTGAACCACTTAAGAAATCTGAGACCTACTCTGGCAGTTGGTTGATTCTGTCCCATATTCCGTCCCCACTCTCACACTTCACACTCACTCTGAAGCCACAACTCCACTAAAAACAAAAGACCCACCATTACTGATGAGTCTTGTTTGTGACCCCGGAGGGATTCTAACCCCCAACCCTCAGAGCCGAAATCTGATGCGCTATACAGTTGCGCC
>NZ_JASLCN010000205.1 GCF_030151805.1 Fluviicola sp. | reverse complement strand
ACCCAAAAACGAAAGAAGAGTACGCACTTGCCCGCACTGAACGTAAGCAAGGTCATGGTTATGGGGGATTTGCTGTTTTTGCCACGCCAGATGTGACGCTTGAAGAGGAAGCAGAACTGAGCATGAACTGGATTTAACGATCCGCAAGAAAATTGCGAAGTTCTGTAATGTAAGCATGAATGCGGTAATCGAGTCACGCGATGCCGAATCCATTTACG
Organism: Fluviicola sp.; assembly: GCF_030151805.1. Taxonomy (GTDB): domain Bacteria; phylum Bacteroidota; class Bacteroidia; order Flavobacteriales_D; family Crocinitomicaceae; genus Fluviicola. Next base: position 13,112 of record NZ_JASLCN010000205.1, on the reverse strand, counting down.
ACGTTCCGCTTTTAATGCAGGCCGAAGAATTGGATAAAGTCGTTTTGGAGAAATTGGGATTGCCGTCTAAAAACTCTCCGGAGCTTTCAAAATGGAAGGAATTCCTGACGCGTCTGAAGAACCCGAAACAAGAAGTAAACATCGGTTTGGTTGGTAAATATGTAGAGTTGAAAGATTCTTACAAATCGATTTCCGAAGCATTTATTCATGGTGGTGTTGCAAATGAAGCACGCGTGAATGTAAAATGGATTCACTCCGAGTCATTGACAAAACAAAATATTGAATCCGAACTGGCAGGTTTGGATGGAATTCTGGTTGCTCCTGGTTTTGGTTCCAGAGGAATCAGCGGAAAGATCGAAGCCGTTCGTTTTGCACGTGAAAACAAGGTTCCGTTCTTCGGAATCTGTTTGGGAATGCAGTGTGCGGTGATCGAATTCGCAAGACACGTCCTGGATTACGAAGACGCGCATACAACAGAAATTGCGGAAGATTCAAAATATCCGGTAATCTCCATGATGGCAGAGCAAAAAAGTATTTCAAACATGGGAGGAACCATGCGTTTGGGATCTTACAAATGTCAATTGAAACCAAATACAAAAGTTGCAACAGCTTACAATACCGAATCAATTGAAGAAAGACACCGTCATCGTTACGAGTTTAACAATGATTACCTGGAAGCTTTTGAAAAAGCGGGAATGATCGCAACCGGAAAAAACCCTGAAACCGGATTGGTTGAAGTAGTTGAAATTCCGGATCATCCTTGGTTTGTCGGAGCACAATATCACCCGGAATACAAAAGTACGGTGGATAATCCGCATCCTTTATTTGTTGCTTTTGTGAAAGCAGCGATTGAGAATCAGAAAAGTCACTGACCTCGACGAGAACAAGCGGTAACGAATAATGAGAGATTAAACAGAGATCTGCCGCAGCAGATTGAGAATAAATAAAATAACAAACACGAATGGATAGGAATACAGTTATTGGTCTTACGCTTATTGGTGCTTTATTGGTAGTGTTCACATACATGAGCCAGCCAAGTGAAAAAGAAATCAAGGCATCAAAAGAGAAAGAGCAAAAAGAATTAGCGCAACAAGCAAAGAAAGACGCAGATTCACTTGAAAAAGCTAACAAGGACAAACCGGTTCTTGTTGCAAAAAAAGATAAAGACGGAAATCAAATCAAAGACGATAAAGGTCGTTTGGTTTACGTGAATCAAAAAACGAAGCAGGATACAATGATTGCTCCGCGCGTTAAAGTACCTTCCAATGTACTTGTGAAAGGCGAAATTATTCGTTTGGAATCTGAAAAACTGATCGTTGATTTCTCTACGAAAGGTGGAATTGTTTCAGCAGTACAGTTGAAAGAATACGAATCGTATGTGAACTTTGCTAAAAAGGACGGAAAAATCACTCCGCTTTATTTGTTTAAGGATGGTGATCAGAAAAATCAGCTGATCTTCAATGTAGACGGTAAAAAGTATGCAACAGGAAACAAAGCGTTTGAAGTCGTTTCGAAAACAAAACACAAAGTTGTTTTCAGACATGATGTAGCAGATGGTTCTATCGAATACACCTATACGTTAAAAGGCGGATACGATTTAGGATATACCATTGCATTCAAAGATTTGTCCGGGAAAGTATTACCGAATTCCGTCTTGTTGGATTGGCAAATGGAAATGCTTCGTTCTGAAAGATTGCTTTCCGAGCAACGAAAAGTTTCTACGATTTGTTACGAATCTGCCGACGGAAAACTGGATTGGAACAGTGAAGTTGCCGATGCATACAAAACTGCTGAAACAGATATGAAATGGGTGGCTTACAAACAAAGCTACTTCTCCTCTATCCTGGATGCAGACAACGGATTCAAACAAAACGGAACCAAGTTCACATCTACAAATTACAAAGAAGGTTCTCCGCAATACTTCACACATATCCGTAAGTATCAATCAAAACTGAACCTGGGACTTCAGTCCGTAAAAGACGGGCAAGTGAGCTTTAGCTGGTATTTCGGACCGAATGATTACAACACACTTGCAACATATAAGAAAGATTACGACGATATTTTGAACCTTGGTTGGGGAGTATTCCGCTGGATCAACTTGTATGCTGTTCAGCCGGTATTCGAATTTTTCATGAGTTTCGGAATGAATGCCGGAATCGCTATTTTGTTATTGACAATCATTTTGAAATTGGTTTTGATGCCGGTTCAATGGAAAATGTTCGTGTCTTCGGCAAAAATGAAGATCTTGAAACCTCAGATCGATGAAATCAATGCAAAATACCCGAAGAAAGAAGATGCGATGAAAAAGCAGATGGATATGATGGCTTTGTATCGGGCTTCAGGAGCTTCACCACTTGCAGGTTGTGTTCCGATGCTCTTCCAGATGCCGATTCTATTGGCGGTATTCCGCTTCTTCCCGGCTACATTTACATTGAGACAAAGAGGATTCCTTTGGGCAGAAGATTTGTCATCCTTCGATTCTATCTGGGATTTCGGAACATACATTCCATTGTATGGTAACCACATTTCCCTGTTTACGCTTTTAATGGCTGTCACAACTTTGGCTTATACGCATTTGAACTCGTCAAACATGACGCAGCAGCAACAGCCTGGAATGCCGAACATGAAAATCATTATGTACATGTTCCCGATTATGATGATCTTCTTCTTCAATAACTACTCTTCAGGTTTGAGTTATTATTACTTCATCTCTACTTTAATGACAATCATCCTGATGTTTGTGATCAAGAAATTCTTCGTGGATGAAGAGAAACTGAAGGCTAAAATGGCAGAAGCACAAACAAACTCCGCGAATAAAAAAGGTGGTGCGGCTCCAAAGAAAAAATCCAGTTTCATGCAGCGCTTAGACGATTTACAACGTCAGCAGCAAGAGCAGGCAAAGAACAGAACTAAAAAGAAATAAAATCAAAAAAGCGAGATACTTCATCTCGCTTTTTTGATTTAAAATAAGTCCATAAAAAACGCCCTGACATTTATCGTCAGGGCGTTTTTATTTGTATTTACTTGTTGTTTTGAGCGGAGTCGAAGACAGCAAGTGCGGGTTTATCTTCTCTGCATTCTTCCACCTCCGCCACCGCCGTTTGCCGGTCTGCTGATCTCTCTGCCTGGAGTTGGTTGTCTGAAAACCGGAGCCTGCTCTCTCTGTTGAGGCATCGGCTGAATACGTTCAGGATTTCGTTGTTCAACAGGTCTTGGTTGCGGATCTACACGCGGAACCCGTTCCATCGGTCTTTGCTGTGGATTAGCTACCGGAGCCGGAGTTCTTCCCCCCGGATCTGTTGTCCGGATATTTCCGTCATTCGTTCTGCCACCATTCATGACTCCTCCATTGTTCGGATTAATCGGTCTCGGTGCTTGTTGTTCTCTGACAACCGGAGTTCTTTGTTCCGGATTTGTATTGGTTACCGTTGGGCGCACAACTCCCGGATCTTTTCTCATTTCATCCGTTCTTCCGAGTGGCTGTGGTTTTGTTTCATTACCGATTGTTCCTGTTTTATTAGGATTTACCCTACCCTGCGATCCGTTAGCGGACGATTGACCGGTTACAACTCTGTTTTTATATGCCACACGTTGCGGCTCTGTTCGTCCTTTTACATACGCACTATTCGTGCTGTTGTTTTTATAGATGTTGTGAGCATACGGAACATGGTAGAAATTAGTATAAGAACACCAACCGTGATAATGATACACACGCTGATAATATACGTTCCAGTAAAGTGGTCTCCACGGTCTCCACCAGACAGGATAATAATCCCAGTAATACGGTGAATACCACGGACTGTGCCAGGGATCATAAATGTATTGAACACAAGGCCAGCCCCAAACATTCACAAAAACGAAAACCGGAGGTGCTGAAGAATAAGCAGAAGGTCCTGTTTGTTTTACAGCTTGTTCTTCCGTTGGTTCCATGATCTTCTCTTCACCATATAAGGTTTCGTTCCCGATAATTTGTAACTGAGCTTCGGAATTGGATCGTTTTTCAATAACGATTGCAGCGACATCCTGGTTTTCTTTGCTGTTTACAGGAATTTGCAACAAGATAGCGTGATTATCGCCTTCTTTTTTATCGATCACACGAATGTAATCAATTGCATTATCTCCATTCAAATCCAGGTTGTTCACCGCATTGGATTCGGTATTAAGCTTCTTTTCAAATTCTTCTAATGTGGAAGATTGTTTAAAGAGTTGGAGAGCTCCCTGTAAATCAAAGTTGTCTCCAGGCATTCCGGTACTGTCACTGTCCTGCGCGAATGTGTTGAGTGTTGGTCCTGCCAACATGATCAACCCCAAAAAAATCAACTTTTTCATATCTGGTATTTTTAACTACCAAATAAGTTACAAAATCTATACCAGACCCCCTAACCATTAACGATTATTATGATAATCAGATTCTCCGTTTTGTCCTGTCAAGTGTCTCCCGATGCATTTATTTCACTTTGCTTCGCGCAATTTAATAAAGTCCTGGATCTTATCATTTTCGATCAACACAGCCAGGTTATACTGAACCAGTTTCCAGTCCTTTCCTGTTTTTACCAATACTCCGCTTCCCCTGCAATCTTTCATCCAGGTATTGATCTTTTCGTCGAACCAGGCCGTTTTGCCATCTTTGGAAATTTCAATGTGGCGTTCAATCTTCCGGAAATCCCAACCCTTTCCCTGGTCGAAATAAGGTTTACAAAACGCGCCGAATGCTACTTTATCCCATCTTTCAGCAGGATCGGTCCCAAGGAAAATAAAGTTATCGGCCATCAAGCCAAAATAATTTGCATAGTTTCCTTCGGCAGCTGCTTTGTGCCAATTGTCGATTAAGGAATCGATCGTTTCTGTTTCCGTGGGTTTTTGAAAAGTTGTGAACCCGGAAACGATGATCAATCCGGTCAATAAAGCAAAGAATCGTTTAATTGTTTTCATAGGCAAAAAAAATACCGTCCCGGCTAAGCCAGAACGGTACTAAATATACAGATTTGAAAATTACTTTTTCACTTTCGCCTGACACATTTTCACTGCAGCAGCTACATCAATCACTCCTCCGGTTGTGGATAATTTTCCAAAATCAACAGACTCTCCTGTTCCCGGAGAAGGAATCATTGTTCCTTTGTATTGTTTCGCAGATGCCAACATGATGTCTCTGATTTCTTTCATAGACAAGGTCGGGAAGTAAGACTTCAACAAAGCAGCTACTCCTGAAACCATCGGTGCAGCCATAGAAGTTCCCTGAAGAATTTTATAGTCGCTTTGAGGCACTGTGTTGTAGATTTCGAACCCAGGAGCAAAAACATTTACCTGACGGGAACTGAAGTTTGAGAAATCAGCAGCCAGGTGTTTTTTATCTCTCGTAGAAGCTCCGATACACAAATACATATCCAATGGTTTTGCCTGGAATGAGTATTCATTTGTAGGGAAGTTCGGGTTTTCATCCAGGTTCACTCCGTCATTTCCTGCAGCGTGAATCAACAAAACTCCTTTTGAATCTGCGTAAGCCATTGCGTCATACACTTCTTTCTGGTGTTTTGAGTATGCTTTTCCGAAAGACATGTTAATAACAGAAGCTCCGTTATCAACTGCGTAACGGATTGCCAAAGCAATGTCCTTATCCTGCTCGTCACCGTTCGGAACAGCACGCAAAGACATTAATTTTACATTTTCAGCAACTCCGTCGCCACCCAGCTCATTCATTCTTACAGCTCCGATGATTCCACCGACGTGCGTTCCGTGAAGTGCATCAGGTCCTTCTACATCGTTGTTACCGTATCGAACATCATTAAAATCATCCGGATTATCTCCGATCAATTGACGATCGTTGTAATCCATATTCAACTGGTAATTGGCACTTGCATTGAAATGATCCAAAGCTTCCTTGATGTTCTCTTCAGACAACTGACCGTTTGCAATGTACACACCGATTTGTTTCAATTGCAAATCCTGTTGAGATTCAGGTTTCATTTTCTGAACATCTTCTTCTGTGAAGTTTGGTCCTAATTTCTCAATCAATTTCGCTTTCAATGTCGGAAGCATTTGTTCCAACTGCGTATATTGCTCCAATGCCTGAAGGTTTTGATTGCGCTCGTCTTCGATTGACTTCAACAATTCTTTGTACTTCGCGTAATCAGCTTTGTCTGCACTGGAAATATCCGATTCGGATTTCCCCTTGAATTTCGCATCTAATTCTGCACAAATTCTGGTTTTCTCCAAACGCGCATAATTTTGGTTTTCTCCACCCGGGCTTCCAAGGAAATTCCAACCATGAACATCATCGATATAACCGTTTTTATCGTCATCAATTCCATTGTTTGGAATCTCATCTTCATTTGTCCAGATTTTTCCTTGCAAGTCTTTGTGCTCTACATCAATTCCAGAGTCAATAACTGCAACTATTACGGTTGTAGACTTTTGCTTCTTCAAAGCAGAATAAGCCTTTTCAGTGTTCATCCCTGGTGTAGCTCCGTTATACCAGTTCTTGATTTCTTCTACTTTCTGACCGTAAATAAAATTCATTACACCTACAGAAAACAAGGCAAATGACAACGTGAGAATTCTTTTCTTCATGTCTATAAGTTCTTTTTTTGAGAGGAATACACTTCCATTTAAACAAATATCTTAATTTGCATCAGATAATTGTTATCATACTTTATTAAAGGTTTAAAAAAATGTTCATAGGAAAACTACGACAACAAGCGGTGAAGGTAACTAAAATATTACTGATAGCAGGATTAATTACAATCAATTCATTAACAAGTTTTGCCCAAACCGATAATTTCAAATTCAGGAAATTATTAGCCGAACAACCGAACGTTTCAATGGCATTTGCAGTTACCAATTCAGGGAATTTGGACCGTTTATTAGCAACGAAAGAGATCTCTGTCAAACAAGTAACGCGTGAGTGGATTTACATCCAGGCACAACCTGTTTGGATTGAACAGGCGGTGAAATCAAAAATCATCGAATCATTCTACCTGGAATTGTCGCTCCCAAAAGCTTTGAACGATTCCACCTTGGTAAAACACTATGTAAAACCGGTTCATCAGGGAGTTGGTCTACAAATGCCTTTTACGGGAAAAGATGTGATTGTGGCTTTTGTTGATCAGGGATTGGATTACAATCATCCGGATTTCAGAGATCAAAACGGAAATACACGCGTACTTTATTATTGGGATCATAGCCTGCCTTTTGATCCTGTTCGAACGCCGCAACCATACGGATACGGGCAATTGTGGGATGCAAACGATATCCAGTCCGGAAACTGTGGCAGTATGGAAGAAGCTTCTGCTCACGGAACTTCAGTGACAGGAGCCGGAGTCTCAAACGGATTGGCAAACGGGCAGGAAAAAGGAATGGCTCCGGATGCCAAAATCATTGTAATCGAAACCAATTTCAATTTGCCAAACTGGACGTTAACCGTTGCGGACGCCTGTGATTTTGTCTTCAAAAAAGCAGAAGCATTGGGATTACCGGCTGTTGTAAACCTTTCAGTCGGTTCTTATTTGGGCAGCCACGACGGAACGGATCCTGCGGCGGTTTTGATGGATAATTTACTGGATGAAAAAGATGGACGGATCATCGTTTGCGCAGCAGGAAATTCCGGAACCTGGGGAAAATACCATGTTCATGGAGAGGTCGATTCGGACACTTCTTTTGTGTGGGTAAAACCAAATCCGTCAAGTCAGCTGGGGCCAAATACGGTTTACCTGGATCTTTGGACTGATTTAACGGATGCTACCTGGAATTATGCCTGGGCGGCGAATTTGGGAAGCGGAACATTTCAGGAACGCGCACAAACGATTTACAGAGCCGCAAACTCAGGTGTCGGAAGCGTTATTCGCGATACCTTATGGAACGGAAGTAACCGCATTGCAACCATGGAAATCTATCCCGAAATTGTAGGCCCGAATTTACACCTGGAATGCTATTTAAATCACGTCGATTCTGCAAGTTATCTCTACGCCTTTAAAACTAAAGGAAGCGGTAACTATGATGCGTGGAGTGGTTCAGCGGCAATTTCACTCAATGATATGCTAACGACCGGACTTCCGACAACAGCTGTTTATCCGAATATTCAGCATTACAACATGCCGGATTCACTTCAAACCCTGGTTTCTTCCTGGAACTGTTCTCCGAAAGTGGTTACAGTTGGAAATATCCGGAACCGATACAGTCATGTGGACAAAAACGGAAACACTTATTTACCGAATCCTCCGAATTATGTGTCCGTGGGGCAATTAACTCCTGCTTCGGCAAAAGGACCAACAAGACATGGAAACATCAAGCCGGATGTGGTAGCTTGCGGAGATATTTCTTTAAGCGCCGGACCTTATTGGTTATTGAACGATCCGGGTTACAATACAGCGATGTCAATTGACGGATTGCATGTGCGGAATGGCGGAACTTCAATGGCTTCTCCGGTAGTAGCCGGAATCGCAGCACTTTATTTACAGAAATGCAGCAAAGGAAACTATCAAAGCTTCCTGGATGCCATCCGTTCCACAGCTTTCACTGATGTCTTTACCGGAACAATCCCGAATAATGCATACGGTTACGGAAAAATTCACGCATTGCATATGATGCAGCAATCCAACTTTACCAACACAATTACAGCCGATACATTTTTCTGTCCGGGAGACAGCGCAGTTTCAACGGCATCCATTGCAAATTATGATATCCGCTGGATGAACGGAGATACGACGTATAAATCGGCTTTAACAACTTCCGGAGAGGTCTATTTTATGGCTTACGACCAAAACGGATGCGTTTCTTTCTCGGACACGATTACTGTTTTGGCAGCTTCTGCCCCGCCCGCTCCGGTTATTTATGTCAATGGAACCTTGCTTTCCACAGATCCGTATCCAAGCTTGCAGTGGTATGAAAACGGGGTAGCGATTCCGGGAGCGACGAATGCGAGTTATACCATCACACTTCCTTCTACTTCTTTCTTTACCGTGTCGAGAACAAGTACGGATGGCTGTGAAGTTTTTTCACAACCCTATAATCCTTCTTTAGGAATAGAGGAATTGGCAAATCAAATGCATGTTTATCCGAATCCGACGCATGGAAATGTAACAATCGATACCTCCCTCCCGATCAGCGATGTGCAGGTGCTTGATGTTCAGGGAAGAACAGTAAAAAAAATAACAGACGGCAAACACGAGATCTCAGTTTCTGAGCTTGAATCAGGTACTTATTACCTGGTTATTCACACGGATGTTCAATACTTTCAGGTGAAAATAGTGAAGAATTAAAAAGAAGCTGTATTTTTGGCTCAAATAAATTAATCGAATGAATTTAACAGGTATCATTGCTATTTCAGGAAAGTCGGGACTTTATAGAGTTTTGGCACAAGGTAAAAACAACATCATCGTAGAATCATTGGAAGATAAAAAACGCGTTCCTGCGTATGCTTCAGACAGAATTTCTGCTTTGGATGATATTTCTATCTACACCTATGATGAGGACAAACCGTTAAAAGAAATCTTCATTTCGATTTTTGAAAAAGAAAGCGGTAAAGAAACAATCTCTCATAAAGAAGATCAAAGTAAGTTGAAAGGTTACTTGTTGGAGATTTTGCCAAATTTCGACCAGGAACGTGTTTACGCTTCTGACATCAAGAAAATCTTCCAATGGTATAACTTATTGTTGAAAGCGGGAGCTTTGGTGATCGAAGAGGTAAAAGAAGAAGCTGAAGAAGCACCGAAAGAAAAGAAAGCAAAAGCTAGTGCAGCAAAAGACGATGCGGAAGCAGCTCCTGCAAAGGAGAAAAAAGCACCGGCTAAAAAAGCGGCGGCTCCAAAGGCTGCAACTGCTAAAACTCCTGCAGCAAAGGCTCCGGCGGCGAAAGCATCAGCTAAAACTACCAGCGCGAAGAAAGTGGCAGCTCCTAAAACAGGATCTTCAAGAGGAAAATAAAAATTCTAAATATGTTGTAAAAAGTCGGGGTAAAAAATTTTTCGCCCCGACTTTTTTTATTTTTGTATTATGAGAAAATTTGTAGCTGCCGACTTCCAGTGTGAAAGTTGGAATTCCGTTGAAACATATCTTTCAGATCTTCAAAACCGGGATATTTCCGGTAAAGAAGCATTTAAGCAATGGTTGCTGGATAAGAGTGAGCTGGAAGCGGTTCTGGAAGAAAACATGGCCTGGCGTTATATCAAAATGACGATTAATACACTGGATGAAAAACTGACAGAAGCTTACCAGTTTTTCGTAACGGAGATTCAGCCGAATTTGGCTCCGTTCGAAGATTCATTGAATCAAAAAATGATGGCTTCTCCATGGATTGATGAGTTATCTAAAGATAAAGCCTATTCCATCTACTTCAGAGGAGTCAAATCTGCGTTGGAATTGTTTCGGGAAGAAAACATTGCCCTTGAAACAGAGATTAACACCTTGAGTCAGCAATTCGGAGCTATTTCCGGAAAGCAGATGATTTCATACCAGGGCAAAGAACTGACGATGCCCCAGGCTGCAAATTACCTGAAAGATCCGAATGAAGCGATCCGGAAAGAAGTTTATGACCTGATCGTTTCCCGCAGATTACAGGACAGAGAAGCTTTGGACGAGTTGTTTGATCAATTGATCAGGCTTCGGAATCAGGTTGCGTTGAATGCGGGTTGTTCGGATTACAGGGAATACAAATTCAAAGCCTTGGGCCGTTTTGATTATACGGTAGAAGACTGCCTTGCTTTTCATGATGCCATTGAGCGTTTGATTGTTCCGATCGTGAAACAACTGACGGAAAAGAAAATACAGAAATTATCCAAAACAAAGCTGAAACCGTGGGATCTGGAAGTGGACCCGGATGGATTGGCTCCTTTGAAACCATTTACAAACGGCGAAGAATTGCTGGATAAATCCATTGCTGTTTTCCAAAAATTGGACACTTATTTCGGAGACTGTCTGAAAACAATGAAAAGCGGCGGCTTTTTGGATTTGGATTCAAAAGCAGGAAAAGCTCCGGGAGGTTACAACTACCCGCTTTACGAATCCGGAATTCCGTTTATTTTCATGAATGCGGCAGGAGCTCAAAGAGATTTGACAACGATGGTTCACGAAGGTGGACATGCTGTTCATTCCTTCTTAAGCAAAGATCTGGAGTTAACAGGCTTTAAATCCTTACCTTCTGAAGTGGCTGAATTGGCTTCCATGTCGATGGAATTACTAACCATGGAACTTTGGTCTGAGTTTTACAGCAATGAAAATGATTTGAAGCGTGCAAAACTGGAACAAATCGAATCAGTCGTAAAAGTATTGCCGTGGATTGCACAAATTGATGCATTCCAGCATTGGATTTATACAAACCCAACTCATACAAAAGAAGAGAGAACGCAGGAATGGCTGAATCTGAGCAAACGTTTTGGAACCGGATTGGTCGACTATGACGGATATGAAACTGTTCTGGAAAGTTCGTGGCAAAAGCAATTGCATTTGTTCGAAGTTCCGTTCTACTATGTCGAGTACGGAATTGCTCAATTGGGAGCTCTGGGAGTTTGGAATAATTACAAAAAGAATCCGCAAAAAGCATTGACAGATTATAAGAATGCGCTTTCATTAGGATACACAAAATCCATCCCTGAAATTTATGAGACTGCAGGGTTGAAATTTGATTTCTCTCAGTCAGCATTGGAAGATATCAGCAAAAACTTACTGAATTCGATTAATGAATTGAATTAAAAAAAAATCAAGAACTATGTGTTCTATGTGAACTATTGTGGTTTAATTATTGAACCACATAGCAGCATAGGGCACATAGAATGATGCGGTAATTTTAGATCATGCTCCGATTACTCTTCTCAAATCACTGATCTGAGATTCCCAAAGACGCACAATTTCATCCTTTTCCGTTCTTTCCGCAAAGTCGGAAACAGTCAGGATTACGACTTTCGTCATCGGGTCGATCGTGTATTTCATTTCGAAAAATGTTTCCAGATCGTCTTCCTCGTCATACAACCATTGCCATTTAATGGATTCTCCTGCTTTTTTTGAAATCAAACGTGCTTTTTCTTCACTTCCATCCCAATGAAAGGTATACAAGTCATCTTTCACAATCACATCATCTGCAAACCACTCGCTTAATCCGTCTGGTGTGGACAATAGTTTATCCAGGACCTTAGGTGAGGTTTTTAGTACATATTCTAACTCGAATGGTTCCTTTTTTGTCATAGTAGTTTAATAATGTTAACTTCGCGCCGAAAAATCATTTTCGAAATATACACATTTCTTTTCATGGCATTAGTACATTCATTTGAAAAAAACGGAAACAAGCTCTTCAAATACAGAGGACAAATTCCGGTAATTTTATTCGTTTTAGCAGTTCCCGTGATTTACTTCACGGATGTTCAGTGTATTATGGACAACGATCAGTGGTTCTACATCTGTACGGGAGCAGCAATCGCTATGTCGGTTTTGGGACAAGTCATCCGCGCAATTGCTATCGGGACAAGTAATAAGAATACTTCAGGAAGAAATACTCAGGAGCAGGTTGCAGAAGCCTTAAATACGAAAGGAATCTACTCTACTGTTCGCCATCCGCTTTATTTGGGGAATTACTTTATGTGGATCGGGATTGTATGCTTCACATTCAACATTTACTTCATTGTGATCGTGAGCTTGCTGTTCTGGATTTACTACGAGCGAATCATGTTTGCAGAAGAACGTTTCCTGGAGCGTAAATTCGGAGAAAGCTATGTTACCTGGTCAAACAGCGTACCTGCATTCTGGCCGAGTTGGAAGAATTACATCAAAGGAGACATTCCTTTTTCAATGAAAACAATTCTGAGAAGAGAATATTCCGGAATCTCCGCAACGGTATTAGGCTTTGTTTTTGTAGCTGGAATCCGTGAGTTTTTTACGACAAAAACGATTGCAAACCCATTTGTTTACATTTATTGGATTGCAGGAGCAATTTTATTCAGCCTGATTTTCAAGTTCCTAAAGCATCGAACAAAAGTTTTATACGAAGAAGACCGTTCATAGGCTTGCACAAAAGAAAAATGTAACTATCTTTGCACCGCCTTTCAGGAAAAGGTAAGAAGATGGCGAGATAGCTCAGTTGGTTAGAGCGCAGGATTCATAACCCTGAGGTCCCGAGTTCAACTCTCGGT
>NZ_JASLCN010000197.1 GCF_030151805.1 Fluviicola sp. | reverse complement strand
ATCCTGGTGGGTGAATGTACACGGGCACGGTCATCCGTACCTGGCGCAAGCCTTGCAGGAACAGTTTTCCCAGCTGGATCATGTGATTTTTGCCGGAGCAACGCATCCACAGGCAATTAAGCTGGCAGACCGGATTACATCGCTTTTACCGGAAAAACTCGAAAAAGTCTTTTTCTCTGATGATGGTTCAACCGCAATTGAAGTGGCTTTGAAAATGGCGTTTCAGTATTGGTACAATAAAAACAACCCGAAGAAACGTATCATTGCTTTAGACGGAGCTTATCACGGAGATACGTTCGGAGCCATGTCCATCGGGCAGCGCGGAGCTTTCAACAAACCATTCGAGCATTTGTTTTTCGATGTGGATTTCATTGATTTTCCAGTTGGTGATGCGCGAAGCAATTCGTTGATTCACGCAGAGCAGATTTTGCAAAGTGGTGAAGTGGCTGCAATTATTGTGGAGCCTTTGGTTCAGGGATCCGCCGGAATGCGCATGTACGATGCTGTTTGGCTGGATGCTTTTGTTTCATTGGCTCGCAAATACGGTGCTTTGATCATTTTTGACGAAGTAATGACAGGCTGGGGAAGAACCGGAAAATTATTTGCCCATAATTTCTGTGAACAGGAACCGGACATTGTTTGTTTGTCGAAAGGATTGACCGGAGGTGTCTTGCCCTTGGGGCTAACAGTTGCAACGAATGAAATTTACAATGCGTTTCTTCATCCGGAAACGGCAAAAGCCTTACTTCACGGGCATTCGTTTACGGGAAGTGCTTTGGCTTGCGCGGTTGCAAATGCCAGTCTGGATTTGTTTGAACAACCTGAAACCTGGGACTCGATTGAATGGATTGAAGAAAGACACCGCTTTTTCACTGATGCTTTGAAAGCACATCCAAAAGTGAAAGATATCGGTTTGTGCGGAACAATTTTGCGTTTTGAGGTTGAAACAGGCGAGGGAAACAACTATTTTTCTTCGATCAGAGATAAAGCGTACAATTACTTCCTGGAACAAGGCTGTTTGATTCGTCCTTTGGGAAATGTCTTGTATCTGAATCCGCCGTATTGTATTTCGGAAGAGGAATTGGACAAATTACATGTGGTTTTGCTGGATTTTCTGGATGATTTGTGAGTGTTACAGATATGTGTAATAGGTTTTTGATTGTGTGAATCTGTTTTTCCTCCCCCTTTATCCTCCTCCAAAAGGGGGAGATTTCAATCCTCTTTCAAAAAGAGAATTTTATGATTTCATATTGATTTTCGGAAGCAAAATTTTGCTTTAAAGGGAATTTTTAGCTTTCCCCCTTTGGAGGAGGATAAAGGGGGAGGACGGTTTAATTTCTCATTATCTCCCCCGAAACGCCTGCAAAGCTTCCAGCTCAAAAACAATTTTTTCCAGATCAACTTGTACTGCCTGGGAAAGCTGGTCTTCCGTAAGAACCGGATTTTGCAGGATTTTTCGTGCTTTTTTGAAGTCGATTTTACTTTCCCGCTGCATGTGCTTGTAAAAAATGATCTGGATTTCTTCCATATACTCATCCAAAACAGGCGCAAGTTTGTCGGAAGTAATTTTCTCCAATCCAAAGGCCAGACTAGTGATTTCCCTGGAAATGCGCACATTCGATCCTACTTTGGCAAAGTGCACGTCGATTTCGCGCTGGTGCGCCTGGGGTTCTTCATACATCCGCTGAACACAGGCAAACAGGTTGTTATTCGCAGCTTCGCTCAAACGTCTGCTTCGATGCCAGGTGATTCCGGAAGGTAATTTTTTCTCGTAGCTTAAAATAACCTGGTTCAGGAAAAATAAATTCTGATTGAACGAATGATTGAGCAAGGACGGGAAGCGCTGTTTTTCCCAGATAGGCCAGAAGGCAAAACTAATCAGGATTGCCAGTGCAGATCCGATCAAGGTCGAAAGAACACGCCACCAGATTAAATCCCAGGAACCTTGCTTCGAAAGCTGCATCATGACCACCATCATAATGGTCACGAAAAAGACTCCGACTTTGTAATTATTCCGCAGATAATAAGCTACGAAAAAGGAAATGAAGATCAGGATCACGACAAACGTTTCGTGTTTGATCGGCAAAAGCATGATTGCTCCACCGACCACAATTCCGGCAACCGTACCGATAATCCGCTCGAATCCTTTTTTTCGTGTAGCACCGTAATAAGGTTGAATAACGATCAAAAGAGTCAATGCAATCCAGTGACCGTGGTCGATCTTGAAAAATTTGAAAATAAAAACGGAAAGCGCCAGGCCAAGTCCAACACGAAGAGAATACTTGAATTGCTGCGAATCAATATTGAAAACTTCCCGGATAATCTGAAGAATAACCCGTGGTTGCAATCCTGCAATAAAATGATTGAAGGATAATTTATAGTTTTCAAAATAATTACTGCGTTTGAAATTGAGTTTTTCATGGATCAGATCAATACTGTCTTGCAAGTATTCATAACATTGTTCCAGGCTGGACACGAGTTGTTTGAGCGCAAATAATTCTTCCGGACTCCAGGTTTGTTCTTTCAGCGTACTTTTCAGGATTCTTACCGCAATTTCAAAGCGTTTGATGCGCACTTTTGCCATGGTCAAATCTTCTCCTCTGAAAGTGAAAATAACAATGGATAAACGTGCCGAAGCTTGTGAAAGAGCCGAAATGGTTTTGTAAATAATTGACTGGCTGTTTTGAAGAGAAGTATGTCCGCGCAGGGCATATAGTTCTTCATGAATTACACGGGCACTTGCACCGAAGTAAGCAGCAACTTTCCGTGCTTCAATCATCTGATCGTAATGTTCGGCTTTGAACCGCGAATTTTCTTTTCGCCTGTTGAAGAGCTCCATGCTTTTATCAATTGCAGCACGGATTTCAATTTCCTTCGAAGTGATATTCCTCAAATCCTGGTTGTCAATTTCCGGATCCAGGTAGTTTTCCAAAACCGCATCCAGGTAATCCGTGTTTTTCTTCCAGATAGTTGCAATAGAACGCCGCATCGGATTGGAAGCTGTGAATGGAAATGAAAGAAATATAATGGCAATGGCCCAAAGTGCGCCATAGATGATGTATTTTCCGTAAACGAGGGATTCTCCGAATGTATTGGGATTTGAAATTCCGAAAAGGTAAAAGAATCCGACTCCAACCCCGATGGTTGAACCGTAATCGCTCCAATTCCGGATCAATGCTGCGAAAACACCGATCACAAACATCCCGATGACAGAAAGAATGACGGAATTACCAATATTCATTCCCAGAATCGCCGCAATCAAAATCAGGATCGCTTCAACGCTCTGAATGAGCATTTTCCGGTAATGTGATCCGCGGTAATCAATCAGCGTGAGCATATACGCTCCAAAAGCTGCCCAAATAATGTGATAGGAAAACCCCAGGAAAAGCGGGAAGACAATCAAGGGAACATTTAACGCCAGAACCACCCGAATGGACCAACTAATGGTGGGTTCCAAATATTCTTGTTGAAGAATGGTGTTAAACTGCTTTATCGGCTGAAACCGCATAGGGAGTGAATTTCCTAACAAATATAAGGACTATGTATGAATATTGGGGGTGCAGTTTCAGACAAATGGGGAGGAAGGTTGGAATTTTAAGTTTTTTTCTAAGATAATCGCCTCAACCGGATGTAATTTCCCAATATTGGGACAAGGTTAAAGCTTTACTTTAATTACGGGCTATTTTTCTCACTTCACTCCTGTCTTTCCCTTCAATGAATACCAAAAACAACCCGATAGGTAAATGTGCAATTTCCAGGAATCCGGCATCATCGGCTTGATATTGTTTTACCAAATACCCACCGACGTTGAAAACGGAAACTTTCGCATTTGCCTCGGTAATCAAACGAAAGTAATCTTTACTTGGGTTCGGAAATAACACGCTTTCGGGTGGCGTTTTCGGAACAGGATTCCATTGGTAAAAATCAGACACCCGCGCAAAATTCTGATTTAACCCGGTTCCGATAAAAAAGTTCCCGTTTAGCGAAAAACCTTTTGCACCCTTTAATCCGTTTACAGGAAGCGGAGAAACAAGCTGCCATTTTTTGGTATGATCCAGGTAATAGCAATCATTATGAAAAACACTGTTTTCATCCATTCCGCCACAAATCAGTGCACTCACTCCATTGCTGATTGCAGTCCCATAAGAGCGTTTTCCACCTGGAAAATCAGTGAAAGTGCTCCATTTTTCGATTTGAGGATCAAATACATGCCAGGAGTTGGAGTAGGAAATTGGATTGATGTCGAAGCCTTCTCCAAAGATCAAATCATCTAACAAGGGGAAACCCAACACGCTTCGGTTTGATCCACCGGGATAAGAAGGCAATTGGAACCAGGAATCTGCTTCTGGTGTGTATTTCCAAAAATCTGAAAGCGTTGAATCTGCTGTAGTTCCCATTCCAAAATAACCAAGATTTCGAATGTTGGTTCCTGTGGCGTGCCAGCGGGCAAGCCCGGGGAAATCGTTCTTTTGAGTCCAGGTATCGGTGAAACTGTCATATTCCCACACATCTTTCAGTGCAAGACCAGATTCGGAATACCCGCCGATCAAATATGCTTTATTGTATAAAGTAAAAACGCTCGAATATTGTCTTGCTGTTCCGGGAAATACTGCTTTTTCAGTCCAGGAATTGGTGTTCGGATCGTATTGAAACGGGTTGTTGCTTTCAGCGAATCCGTTTAAGTTTCCGGTAACGATAAACCCGAAGCCATTGAGGGAAAACGCTACGGCATCATCTCTTCCGATGGTCGGTACGGAAGTAATGGACGACCAATTTTGACTATGTACAAATGAACTTATAACTAAAAACAGGACAATAATTCCTTTCATGGCAAAATGCTTTATAGCGCTTAACGCAGGAAAAGAGAAAATCGTTTATTTGAATTACGAATCATTGAAACTTTAAACTTTTTGATTCCGATAGCTATCAGGGTTGAACATTTTTTAATTAGGAATTCGGAACCGGGAATTCGTCATTATTTCGTTTCGTGAACCGCTTGCTGAATCAATTTCCCGACCTCGTGAATTTGCTCTTCTGTAATATTTAATGGCGGAGAAAGTCTGAAACTGTAAGGATGGGAAAGAAACCAGAAACTGATGACTCCGTATTCCAGCAATTTTTCAACGACTTTCGCAACGCGCTCGTTACTTTCCATATCACAGGCGAACATCATTCCTTCGCGCCGGATTTCGAAAATTTCATCTATTTCCTGCAGATAGCTTTCCAATAATGCTCCTAAACGTTCTACTTCCCGGAAATTAATTTCGGTATCGAATACTTCTAAGGTTCCCCAGGCTGCTGCATTGATCACCGGGTTTCCTCCGAAAGTAGTGATGTGCCCCAGCATCGGTGAATGACTCAATTCATTCATGTATTCGTATTTTGAAATAAACGCTCCAATTGGCAAACCTCCACCAAGTGCTTTTCCAAGAGTCAGTACATCAGGAATAACTCCGCTGTGCTCAAATGCAAACATTTTTCCTGTTCGACCCATTCCGCATTGGATTTCGTCGAATATCAACAATGCGCCAACCTCATCACAGCGTTTACGCAGGGCTTGTAAAAATTCCGTTGAAGCTTTACGCACTCCGGCATCTCCCTGAACGGTTTCCAGGATTACTCCGGCAGTTCGTTTGGTGATGCGTTGCAGATCTTTCAGTTCGTTTAAGCGGATAAAATCAACATCCGGTAAAAGCGGTCGAAAAGCAATCTTTTTGATCTCATTGGCAGAAACACTTAAAGAACCGTGGGTATTTCCGTGATACGAACCTTTGAAGGAGATCAGTTGTGTTCTTCCTGTAACGCGTTTTACCAGTTTTAATGCGGCTTCGTTGGCTTCCGTTCCGGAATTGACCGGATACACGCAATCGAGTTCTTTCGGAAGGAATTTCCGCAGCAAACGAGCCATTTCCAGTGAAGAATCCTGAATAAATTCTCCGTAAACCATTACGTGGAGATACTTGTCCAGTTGTTCCTGAATGCGTTTAATTACCTGCGGATGTCTGTTTCCGATATTGGTAACGGAAACTCCCGAAATCATATCGGTGTAGCGTTTGCCCGATTTATCGTAAATGAAAATCCCTTCCGCCGATTCAACATCAATTAAATAGGGGAAGGGATTTGTTTGTCCTAAATGTTTTAAAAAGTCTTCTTTACGGTTTTCCATAAGGTCTTTTGTCATGCGGATCTCCGTCTTTACGATCTTTCAATCGTTCAAGGAGAACACGTCTGAATTCATGCTCCAAACTTAAGAGTTTTAAGGTTCTTTTTTCACCGATGATCTTAATAAATTTTTCACTGTATTCTTTTTTCAGATCCAGCTCTTTCTGATCGTTTTCAAAAAGTGTATTTAACTTTTTCTTCGCATCATCGTTTGTCATTTTCTCCTCGGAATCCTTCAATTCCTTGTTGATCTTCCGGCAACTTTGACGCAGCTCTTTCATTTTGGCATCCATTTCATTGTAAACGGGCCAGAATTTTTCTGCTTCGCTGGTTGTTAAACTCAGCTCTTTGGTAATAAATCCAACTTTCAACGCTTCGATTTTATCGTCCCGTTCTTTATCATCGCCGGATGCCTGACTGAAGGCAGTGCTGGCAAATAAAAGGGGAATTAGCGCCCAAACCAGTTTCTGTACTATTTTCATAATGATGTTGTTTTAACTTTCAATGAGTAAATATTCGTCCAACTCACCGGAATCTTCCTTTAAATAATCTAAAATCTCTTCATCTTTGATGTTTTCAAACAGAGTCGGGTTCGAAACGGATTGATTGCTGCTCTTTTTAGTGACTTCCCGGATGACCTGCTGATCATTTTGAGCCAGTTTGTCGGAATTCAGGTGAACTGCAATTGTTTCCGGATCAATATCTTCAATGTGTTGATTCAGATATTCATAGATTTCTTCATCGCTGACGGATGACAGATTAATTGTTGTGGATTCATCCGCAGCATTGGGATTGTTCCAGGAAAAGAGAATGGCAAACAAAAGAATTGCTGCAGCGGAACTCCAAACATACCAGCGCTTGTAGAGTGGAATTATTTTTGCATGACCATTCTGCTCCATCCCGATAGCTATCGGGACATTATTGTCGATCTGATTCAGGATATTCGTTTTCAAAGCTTCAAAATAATCTTCTGAAGGCATCTGAACCGGATTCACCTTTAAATCGTCAATAATATATTTGCTTTTTTGATCCATAACTCTAAGATTCTTAGTTTGTTCAATGGTTTAATTTACCCTTTAAATATTCTTCAATTTTTCCGACTGCGTGAAAATAATTTGCTTTCAATCCACCCACAGAACCTCCGGTTAATTGGGCAATTTCATCGTATTTCAAATCCTCAAAATACTTGTATTCAAAGACCATGCGTTGTTTTTCCGGCAACGTTTCAATGGCTTCAAACAGGAGTTTGGAAATTTCTTCGGCACTTAGTTTTCCGTAATGTTCCGAATGGTGCGCAAAAGCAACAAGCGGCTCGTCGATGTCTAAACTTTTGTGTTTGTTTTCTTTCTTTAGAAAATGAATGGTTTCATTATAAGCAATCCGGTAAATCCACGAAAAAAGTGCGCTGTTACCCTGAAATTGCTTCCGGTTATTCCAGATTTTAATGAAAACTTCCTGGATGATGTCGTTGGTTAGTTCGTGGTTGTTGACCCAGCGGCGGATCGTTGTGTAGAGCCGTTTGCTGTGAATGTCTACGATCCAGGTAAAAGCTTTGTAAGCGAGATCATCATCCCGATGAAAATAAGAAATGAGTGTATTTTCATCGGGAATCTGAGTCATATTTTTATTTGCGTTTGATTACTTTTTTTACTGCTTCAACAATGTTTGGCGTATCCAAACCATATTTCACCATTAACTCGTCCGGTGTTCCGGATTCTCCAAAAGTATCATTTACTCCGACATATTCCTGTGGTGATGGCAAATGCCGCGCAAGTACCTGCGCAACGGCATCACCTAAACCTCCATTCAGCATGTGCTCTTCTGCAGTAACAACACATTTCGTTTTGTTAACAGAATCTAAGATTGCTTTTTCGTCCAAAGGTTTAATCGTGTGCATATTGATTACTTCTGCACTGATTCCCTGCTCCGCCAATTGTTGAGCTGCTTCGATTGATTTCCATACCAAATGTCCGCAAGCAATGATAGTTACATCCGTACCTTCAACCAATACATCTGCTTTACCAATTGTAAATTTGGCATCCGGTTGAATGAAAATAGGAACAACCGGTCTTCCGAAACGTAAGTAAACAGGGCCATTTTGTTCAGCGATTGCCATTGTAGCCTGTTTTGTCTGATTGAAATCACATGGAACGATTACTGTCATATGAGGCAGCATGCGCATCATTCCGATATCTTCCAGGATTTGGTGTGTTGCACCGTCTTCTCCTAACGTCAAACCTGCATGAGAAGCACAAATTTTTACATTCTTTTGAGAATATGCTACGGATTGACGAATCTGATCGTAGACACGACCTGTAGAGAAATTGGCGAAAGTTCCCGTGTAAGGAATTTTTCCTCCGATAGTCATTCCGGCAGCCATTCCAATCATATTCGCTTCTGCAATTCCTGCCTGGAAAAATCGATCAGGAAATTCTTTTTGGAAAGCATCCATTTTCAGTGAACCTGTTAAGTCGGCACACAATGCAACCACATCCGGATTCTTTTTTCCGATTTCCAGTAAACCTTCTCCAAATCCTGATCGCGTATCTTTTTTTCCTAAAATTTCAAATTGCTTCATTGCTATAAATTAATCGAAGTTGTTTTATTTGATTGTATTTTAAAATTCTGCTCAACAGTGTAACTTGTTGATTTTAATTGTTTTTGCCTGTAAACCAGGCGGTAGTTTCCCGGTTGAAGATAAATCAATCCTTTGAGGGAAACCTGATCCAGGTTGCAAACCCATTCCGGACTTCCGTCTTCCCGGATCACAAAAATCTGGGCTGCTACCGTTTTGGTAGCACTGTAATTCAATTGTCCGGGAGCAGGTAAATCAATGGTTTCCGTGGCGCTTTGACTTACCTGAACCGTGTGATAAATTCTCGGTAAGCTCAAAATTTCTACTTCATAGGTTCCAACGATGTATTTGTCCGTTGAACCCACTGATTGCGTGTTCAGTGTTTTTTGATCCGTTTTTTGATAAACACGCGAAAGAACCTGATAAGGACTTGTTGCATTTGTAAAACGCAATTTGATAAATCCTTGCGGGCAATCAACCGGGATGATGTTATGAGTATTCTTAACAATGGAAATATTGTTCTTATACACTTTCGGAATCGTGTTGACAACCAAATCGTACTTGAAATTCGGATCCATCGTTAAAGTATCCGGGTTTCCCTGGCGATTCAGTGTATGAACAAACGTATAGACCAATTGTTTGGTTCCGGCTTTATACAGGAACATGGTCACGTCCGTTTCGTTCGGAACCTTGTTGATGTTATTCAGGTTGATCTGAACGGTTGTATTGATAACTGCTTTCGAAATAACGCTCTTCAATACATTACTGAAAGCCTCTTTTGTTTCCGCTTCGGAATAGCTTCCGATACATTTGAACTGTTCCAGGTATGAAAGATCCAAACCTAAACCAATGACAAAAGGTGTAACCTTCACTCCTTTATCGTGCAGTTTTTTTGCAATAACACAAGGATCGTTGTCGCAAGCTTCCAATCCGTCCGTAATCAAAATGATGATATTCCGAGCATTGGTATCGGGAAAATCCGAAGCTGCCGCTTCCAGGGATCTTGCAATCGGAGTTGTTCCTTTCGCAAGAATGGTTTTGATCTTGTTTTTTACACGAATAAAATTATCCGGTCCGAAAGGAACTTCCAGTTTGGTGTCGTTACAATCCTGGTATGTTGCCGTAATAGGAGATTGATGTCCGTATACGCGTAAAGCAATTTGCAGATTAGCAGATCCGTTCAGGCTGTCTACGGTTTTGATCAATAATTCCTTGGCAGCTTCAATACGGGTTTGAACTCCCCACTTGGCGTTCATGGAATTTGAAGCATCTAAAATGAACAAAATACGAGTCAGTTCTTGCCCCTGAACTTTAGTAAAGCTCATTAAAAACAAACAACAAATGACTGCGTAAAATTTCATTAATAATCTCCTAATGTTTCTTCCAATTGATCCAAAGCAAGTTGCAGTTGTTCAGGATTCGGAGCCACACCATGCCATTTGTGAGAACCAACCATGTAATCAACTCCCTGACCCATTTCGGTTTTCATAATGATGACAATCGGTTTTCCGTTTCCGGTTAATTGTTTTGCTTTATTTAATGTATCGATCAGGCTTGTATAGTTGTGACCGTCCATTTCAAGAACTTCCCATCCAAAAGCTTGCCATTTTCCTTTTAGGTCTCCAAGGGAAAGGACATCTTCCACGTCACCGTCGATTTGGCGTCCGTTATAATCAATCGTAGCAATTAAATTATCTACTTTATTTGCTGCCGCATACATAGCCGCTTCCCAAATCTGACCTTCCTGTAATTCTCCGTCACCGTGAAGGCAATAAACCAGGCGCTTATCGTGATTCAACTTTTTAGTTAAAGCTGCTCCGATGGCATTAGACAAACCTTGTCCCAAAGAACCTGAAGCCATGCGAACTCCCGGGATTTTTTTATCCACACTCGGATGTCCCTGAAGACGTGCATTTAATTTACGGAAAGTTCCTAATTCTTCAATTGGAAAATATCCGGCACGTGCCAAAACGGAATACCAAACAGGGGAGATGTGCCCGTTTGACAAAAAGAACAAATCTTCGTCTTTTCCATCCATTGAAAAATGATCCGGATTGTGTTTCATCATTTCAAAATAAAGTACAGTT
The DNA here is from genome assembly GCF_030151805.1 of Fluviicola sp. GTDB lineage: Bacteria > Bacteroidota > Bacteroidia > Flavobacteriales_D > Crocinitomicaceae > Fluviicola. The sequence goes on along the minus strand of NZ_JASLCN010000197.1, from coordinate 1,322 downwards.
AAGAAGTCTGCACATCCCAAAGAACCACCCGGGTGACCGGAATTTGCTCCTGAAACCATGCGAACGATGTCTCTTCTTACCTGTGATGCAATTGCATGTAATTGTTGAATTTCCATTGTTATATCCTAATTTGGCATTGCAAATCTAAGGTTTAAATTCGCACTTTCTCCGTTTTTTTTTTAACTACTTTTAAACCTTCGTGCAACTCTTTATTTTATAAAAGAGTCTTGCATTAGTAAATAACTAACATTAAACTATGATAAAGACTATGCTCTCCGTAGGTCTTTTTTTGTTTGTGGGATTATCCTATGGACAGGGAACGACTAAGGTCCTGAAGACCCGAGACGGTTCACATTACCCGGTTCCGTCCTTAACCAAAGAAATGCAAGAATATGCTGTTTTAAACGGCAGTTTTATCACGAAAGAAGTTATTAAGGATGGGAAACCAATCCAGTATGATGGTGAAATTTCAATGGAAACTGCGAAAAAAGTAAATCCTGCTGCAATGGGAATTGCCATTACTGAAAGAGATCAATACTATAAGATAACCGGAACAAATAACTACCTGGTTGTGAAATCTACATGGGCATTGGATGGTGAAATGAAAATGGCAAGACAATGAAAAGACAAATGAAGTTTCTTTTAACGGCTTTAGTTTTCGTTATTTCCGGATCGGTATATTCGCAAACAATTACTATGGGAGTAGATCCCGGACATCCTCAAAGCAACCCGGCAAATTGTACCATATTTGATGGAACAAACACTAATTTTTATGATATTGGTGGAGCGGCAGGTAATTATATTCCCAATTTCAACGACACATTGGTGATGTGTCCGACTTTGTCTCAAGGAACCAAAATGGGAGTTACCTTTGGTGTCAATGCAGGATACGCTTTTGCTGTAGATGGATCAGATTCCATTTATGTTTATGACGGACCAACTACAAGTGCTCCTTTGATGGGAGTTCATAATTCTGTTACAAATCCATTAGGCTTTACACATACTGCGTCCTGGAATAACCCAAGTGGTTGTTTGACAATCGTATTTATTTCTGATGGTACGAATGAAGGAGCAGGATGGGTAGCAAGTCTTGAATGTGGTAACCCTGCACAACCTTTTGAGATGCATATGGAAGCATTTGTAAACGGATCTTCTACCAATGCATTGAATCCGATTGATACGGGATTTGTAGATGTTTGTTTGGGTGACAGTATTTTGCTTGTTGCGAAACCAATCTTTCCTCACTCATTGGAATCTACAGGAGTGGGATATCCTCAAAATGTTGGAAACGTAACATATAGCTGGAATATTTCGGATGGTGG
>NZ_JASLCN010000187.1 GCF_030151805.1 Fluviicola sp. | reverse complement strand
TCCCAAACCTTCGAAACCGCTTCCGTTGTTTGCAGCACTGGAAGTATACTCGTACAGCATTTCCGAAAATCCATGGTGTCCGGGATTGTTGAGCCAGCCGGAAGCTTTTCCGTTATACCAATACCCCATTTCCGTGTTATGCGAAACGAAATATGCAGAAAGTGCTGTTCCGCTAAGAATCAGTAACGGATGAAGAATGGCTATGAAAGCAGCAATTTTTACTTCTCTGGCTTCTACTTTTTTTCCGAGAAATTCAGGTGTCCTTCCGACCATCAATCCAGATATAAATACTGCCAGGATGATGAAAATGTAGAAATTCAGAAAGCCCACACCAACACCGCCGTAAAACGAATTTGCCATCATTCCGAGCATAGCCATTCCTCCGGAAATCGGGGTGAAACTATCGTGCATGGAGTTTACGGAACCATTGGATGTGACTGTTGTGGTGATTCCCCAATAGGCGGAAGCTTCTGCTCCGAACCGGACTTCTTTTCCTTCCATACTTCCGGAAGACTGATCAATTCCCATTGCTGTTATGGCAGGGTTTCCTTTCATTTCCTGCGTAATGGCAGGAAGAAACAAGGCCAGAAAACCAACCGTCATCACACCCATGATCATCCAGGCCATCCGTTTTCGTTTGAGATAATAACCCAGCGCAAAAACCATCGCAATTGGAATCAGAACAATCAAAATGTTTTCAACCATATTGGTCAGGTAGCCCGGATTTTCCAGCGGATGTGCAGAGTTCACTCCGAAAAAACCACCGCCGTTTGTTCCGGCTTGTTTGATGGCAACCATTGCTGCGGCCGGACCTCTTGAAACAACTTGTTGGTCACCCTGAAGGGTCGTGATGGTTTCTTTTCCCTCCCAGGTCATGGGGGTGCCACATGCAACTAAAATGATTGCAGCTACAAATGATACGGGCAGAAGCACCCGCGTACAGCTTTTGATGAAGTAATTGTAGAAGTTCCCCAGTTGACTGCTTTGCCGGTCGCGCATGGCATTGAAAACCATCGCGCATGCAGCCATTCCCGTACCGGCTGTCACAAATTGCAGGAACATAATGCCACCAATTTGTGACAGATAGGAAAGCCCGGTTTCTCCGGAATAATGCTGCAGGTTGCAGTTTACCAAAAAGGAAATGGTGGTATTGAACGCCAGATCAGGCGACATGGACGGATTGTGATCCGGATTCAGCGGTAACCAGCCTTGATTCAGGAGAATCAAAAAGCAGAGGAAAAACCACACCAGGTTGATTCCTAGAAGCGCATAAACGTGCTGTTTCCAGTTCATTTCACGCGTTGCATCAATACCGCTGATGCGGAAGAAAAGACGTTCTATCGGACCAAATACCGGGTCCAGTACTGTTTTTTCACCGAGATAAACTTTTCCGATATAACGTCCCAAAGGGATTGCAAGTGCAACCGTCAGGATAAATATGGCAATAACGCCAAACAATTCAGTATTCATGAACTAGAATTTTTCAGGTTTGAGGAGCACATAGCCGAGATAGACAAACACGGCAAGAGCGAGAATAAATAGAGCGATCATCGTTAAACGTTTTCAAAGAATTGAACGGCCTTGTAACAAAGCCAAAAAATGAGGAGTGTTAACAGGGCAAAAAGAATTGCTTCCATACGCGTTTGTTTTAAACTCCGAAGGAATTGACCTGCTTCACGTATTCCTTTTCCAATAATTCCGGAAGCGGAATGTTAAATGCTGTTCGGTGCATTTCCATAAAACAGGTGAATGAGAATAAAAAGCCATTGACTACGGCGTTTTTCATTTCATTTGTTCCTGTTCGAAGTTGGTGTTCAGCAATATCCAGGCAATCGTTTACCCGTTTGAAATTCTCCTTCAAGGCATATTGCTTGGTAAGCTCTGCCAAATGGCTCATGCGTCGGTAATTGTTTCGTTTGCGTATCATTTTTTTTACATTTTTAGATGCGCTATGCCAATTCCCATTCCATTTAATCAGGAATAGTGTTAATGTATTGAAAGATAGTGTTTTTGAATGATGCCAAAAAAAATAAGTGCAAAAAAAGCCTATCAAAATGAGAGGCTTTTATCAAAATGATAGCAGTAAAACTTACAACTTGTATTCTTCAATTTTGCGGTATAAAGTGGCAATACCGATTTCTAATAAACGGGCTGCCTCGGCTTTGTTTCCTTTGGTATGATTCAGTACTTTCAGAATATGTAGTTTTTCAACGCTCGCCATGGAAAAAGCAGACAAGGTATTGCTTTTTTGTTCCTGGAGGAATTGAATTTCGGGAGGAAGATCGTCGGTTGTCAATGTTTTTCCATCCGATAAAATCACGGCACGTTCTACTATATTCTTGAGTTCACGGATATTTCCCGGCCACGAATACAGGCTCAGTTTCTCCAGAAAATCGTCCTCAATTCCCAATGTTTTACGGTTCGATTTTGCTGAAAACTGCTCAACAAAATGTTTGGTGAGGAGTTTAATGTCTTTTGAACGGCTGCTTAAAGAAGGCAATTCGACCTGGAACACATTCAAACGGAAATACAAATCGGAACGAAAACGCTGTTCTTCCGATTCCTTTTTAAGATCGCGGTTGGTTGCAGCAATCAGGCGGAAATTCGAGTGACTTGGCTTTGTGTCGCCGATTTTCAGGTATTCCGAAGTCTCCAGTAAACGCAAGAGTTTTGCTTGCAATTCAAGCGGCATTTCACCGATTTCATCCAGGAAAAGCGTTCCGCCGTTCGCTTCTTCAATTAATCCCTTCTGATCTTTGATTGCACCCGTAAACGACCCTTGTTTGTGTCCGAATAACTCGCTTTCCAGAATTTCTTTGCTAAAAGTACTGCAATTAAGCGCTACGAAACTGTTATCGGCGCGGCTGCTTGCCAAATGAATGGCTTCAGCAAAAACTTCTTTTCCGGTTCCGGTTTCACCGGTAAGTAAAACAGTAGCATCTGTTCCGGCTACTTTTCGGGCTAAATCTATTGCTTTTGTGATTGCAGAAGAAGTCCCGATGACAGAATCGAAGGTGTATTTTTTACCGACCCGTTTTTCCAGGTTGCGCACCCGTTTCCGGAGTTCCACTTTTTCGAAAGCGCGCGAAAGCAGTGGAATGATCTTATCGTTGTCGTTTCCTTTGACAATGTAATCAAAAGCTCCGTCTTTCATTGCCTGAACACTATCCGAAATATTACCGAAAGCGGTGAGGAGAATAATCTCCACATCGGGGTACGATTCCTTGATTTTCGGAACCAAATCGATTCCGTTTCCATCCGGTAATTTCACATCGCAAAGAATCACATCGATTGCTTTTTGAGCCAGTTTTTTCAATCCTGAAGCGCAATCCCCGGCTTCACAAACGTCATAACCTTCCGAACGAATGATTCTTGCCAGCAGGGAGCGGTGTTTTTCTTCGTCATCTATAATCAGGATATTCTTCACGTAAAAGCGATTTAATGCTGTAAAACTACAAGATTGTTTTCAGAATCAGATGAATTCTTTGTTTCGGATGCTGTTTTTGAAAATATGCAGTGCCTTTTGAGATTGGATTGTCCGAGAATTTAAGTGATTTTTTATCCTCATCCGTGAATTGACGGATTCTATCGCCTGTATTTCCATAGCATAGCTTTAATTAAACGTTAATTAAACAGTGACTTGACAAATAAGCACTATTTTTAGCTACAAAATTTCAAAAATATACGTAGTATGAAAATCAAAAAAACAAGTAGTGCATTGTTGTTCTTGGCTTTCGGAATGTTCTCGATGACTTCCGTTGCACAAAAAATCACTGTGCCGGCGCCAAGCCCTTTACAAACATTGACACAAAAATTCGGTTTGGGTGAAGTAACTGTAGAATACTCCCGCCCGGTTGCAAAAGGCCGTACAATCTTCGGAGACATTGTTCCTTACGGAAAAGTTTGGAGAACCGGTGCGAACGGTACAACGAAAATCACATTCACAGACGACGTTAAAATTGAAGGAAAAGATGTAAAAGCGGGAACTTACGGTTTGTACTCTATTCCAAACAAAGAATATTGGGAAGTGATGTTGTATTCTGATTTGACTTTGAACGGAAACGTGGCAGAGTATAAAGCAGAAAACGAAGTAGCGCGTTTCAAAGTGAAAACTACAAAAACTGCGGGGAAAGTAGAATCATTTACAATCAGCATCGGGGATGTTGCTCCAACAGAAGCTACGTTATCTTTGATGTGGGAAAACACAGCTGTTTCTTTGAGATTGACAACTGATATTGATGCAAGAGTGATGAAAAGCATTGATGAGTCCATGAAATCAGAGAAGCCAGAGTATTTCAGAGCTGCAGGATACTATTTCGAAAACGGAAAAGACCTGAGCCAGGCATTGACTTGGGTGAACAAAGCGACAGACGAAAACCCGAAAGCGTTTTATATGTTCTTGTTGAAAGCGAAAATTGAGTATGCTTTGAAAGATAAAGCTGCCGGAAAAGCAAGCGCTGAAAAGACTATTGTTTTGGCAAAAGAAGCTAAAAACGATGATTATGTTGCTTTGGCAAACAAATTGATTGCAGATAATAAGTAATAGTTATTCGTTCCAATATTTGAAAGCCCTTTCGTTTATCGGAAGGGCTTTTTTAGTTGTGTCTTTTTGTCATTTATGTTTCGTACAGAAGCCTTGCGCTAAAAAGCAATGATTATTTCGTCTGCTTGTAATTTAAAACGCGAAGAAGCAAAGAACGAAGTGGTTCTGTGATTTCGTTCTCCAAATTCTCTTACGATACTTTTATTAATAAAGGGTTTTAAATTTAGCTAAAACCCTTGCTGTGTCTGGGCTAATAGATATAACTTGTCCCGCCACTGCGGGATGTCTATCCGTATTTTTTCCAGTGGAAAGCAACTACTTTTCAGCATTCTCCAATAAATCAGCAGCACTTAATTCCTGTTGCTTCTTCACAAACAACTGAATAAGCGCAGCAATGATTAATACCAATAAACACCCGATGACATTCAGCCAAAGGAATGAAATGATATCAGCCACATAAATTCCGATCACGATCAGCTCTGTAATGATGGCTCCCCAAAAAACGGCCTTTCCACCAATGCGTTTCATATAAAATGCAACGAGGAAGATTCCCAGGATGGTTCCGTAAAACAACGATCCCAGTACATTCACCGCTTCAATCAAACTACCTAATTTGCTGGCAAACATCGCTGTTGCAATTGCAAAAATTCCCCAACCGAATGTAAACCATTTCGACGCTTTGTAATAATGCAATTCACTTTGATCTTTTACCCACATGCGTTTATATAAATCAATCACTGTTGTGGAAGCAAGGGAATTCAAAGCGGCGGCAATACTTCCCCAGGCGGCAAGGAAAATCATGGCAATGAGCAAACCGATCAATCCTTTGGGCAAATTTTCTACCACAAAATACAGGAAAATGTAATTGGTATCGTTGGTATCTGCCGTGCTGTCTGCTTTTTTCATGACAGCCAAAGCATCTTCGCGCACCACTTTGGTTTCGGTTTCCAACTGCAATAAATTGGCTTGTAAGGTCTTGATTTTTCCTTGGTCTTCCTGGTGCAAAGCAGCTGCCAATTGTGTGGTTTGTGTTTTCCGGATGACGTTCAGGGAATCATTCTTAGCCTGTAAACGCTGAAAATCGTGTCTGTATTCCGAACGCAATACCTTGTCAACTTCCTTTTGATTGAAGAAAATCGGCGACTGAAAGAACATGTAAAAAACAAAAACCAAACTTCCCACCAATAAGATCAGGAATTGCATCGGTACTTTGACCAAACCATTCATTAATAAGCCGGTTCTGCTTTCTTTGGTGTTTTTTGCGGTCAGATATCTTCCAACCTGTGATTGATCCGTTCCGAAGTAGGAGAGGGCTAAAAAGAAACCACCGATCAACCCACTCCAGATATTGTACTTGTCTTTCCACCAGGCGGAGTCCGTTACGTCGATTTTGGTTTCGATGACATTCAGTTTCCCCATTTTTCCTGCAACATGCAAAGCATCCGTGAAACTCACATCTTTCGGAAGCATCTGAACCACGAGGTAACCTGCTAAAAACATCCCGATGAAAACCACGATCAATTGCTGCATCTGTGTATACGTGACAGCCTTGGTTCCTCCGGTTACGGTGTAAATGATCAGAAATCCACCCATCACAAGATTGGTGTAATAGATGTTCCACCCAAGTAACGAAGCCAGGATAATGGAAGGTGCATAAATACTGATTCCGGTTGAAAGTGCCCGCTGAACCAGGAATAAAACCGAAGCCAGGGAACGCGTCTTCAGGTCGAAACGCTGCTCCAGATATTCGTATGCGGTGAAAACTTTGAGTTTGTGATAGATCGGGATAAACGTGACGCATAGAACAACCATTGCCAAAGGCAGACCGAAATAATACTGAACGAACCGCATTCCGTCCGTGTAGGCTTGTCCCGGTGCTGATAAGAACGTAATCGCACTGGCCTGAGTTCCCATGATAGAAAGCAAAATCAAGAGCCAACTCATGGAATTACTGCTCTTGAAATAACCGTCCAGCGTTTTTTCGCTTTTGCTTTTATAAAGACCGTAACCGATTACGGCCAACAGGGTGATGATGAGAACGATCCAATCGATGAAACTCATGAGAAATGTTTAGTGAAAAAGTAAAAAAATACGATCAGGCCTACCAAAGCCGCGACGACTCCTGTATAAGCCCATTTCCAGTTTTTGGGATTTCCTTCTTCTTCGATCATTATTTGGTTTTAAATTGTATTCGGTAAATATCCTTTTTACTTTGGTTCCATATGTGTCAGTTCGAGTTCCCGGCTAAGTGTAGTGAATTGTCGGGAGTATTGGGAACGACATCTGTGGGAATAAAAAACCTATTTATTCTGAGGCAGACTCAATAAATTTACAAATAAACGATAAGCTCCCGGAATTCCCGCCGGTAATTCGCGGAAGAATACCAATCCGGTATACACAAAGTTTCCTTTTCCGTATTTGGAAATGATCAGACTTCCTTTGTGAGCTTCTTCATTCGGATCGTGCATGGAAAGAACGGTTTCG
>NZ_JASLCN010000354.1 GCF_030151805.1 Fluviicola sp. | reverse complement strand
TGGAAAGACTTTAATTCGTTCACCACATCAATCACTTTCGAGTTGCGGATATCGGAAACATCTTCTTTAAACGTTGCTCCCATCACCAATACTTTTGCATCCTGGATGTGTTTCCCTTGTGCAATGATTTTCTTGGTTGTTTGCTTCCCGATGTAAAAGCCCATGGAATCATTCACATAACGGCCGCTGTTGATGATTTTTGCATGATAACCCGCCTGCTGTGCTTTATGCGTCAGGTAATACGGATCCACACCGATACAATGTCCTCCAACCAATCCCGGAGAGAATTTCAGGAAATTCCACTTCGTTCCGGCAGCCTCAAGCACATCATAGGTATTAATTCCCAATCTGTTGAAGATGATGGACAATTCATTGATCAACGCAATGTTGACATCGCGCTGTGTGTTTTCGATAATTTTCGCAGCTTCCGCTACTTTGATTGATGCCGCACGGTGTACACCTGCTTCAACAACCAATTCATATGTTTTTGCAATTTCTTCCAACGATTCCTCACAGCATCCGGAAACCACTTTCACTACATTCTGAAGCGTGTGTTCTTTATCTCCCGGATTGATTCTTTCCGGGGAATATCCTACTTTGAAATCCTGCATGAATTCCAATCCGGAAAGGTCTTCCAAAACAGGAATACAGTCTTCTTCCGTACAACCCGGATAAACCGTAGATTCAAAAACCACGTAATCTCCTCTTTTCAAAACCTGGCCAACCGTTGTGGAAGCACCTAATAAAGGCTTCAAATCCGGCAAGTTTGCGTCATCAATCGGAGTTGGAACGGCTACTACGAAAAACTGAACGTCTTTCAAATCATTGATCTCGGCAGTAAAATGAATATCGCAATTCTCAAAAGCACTTGCATCCAATTCGTTGCTCGGATCTTTTTTATTGCGCATCAAATCCACACGCGCCTGGTTGATGTCGAAACCAACTACTTTGATTTTCTTAGCGAATTCCAATGCGATCGGCAACCCGACGTAGCCTAAACCGATAACAGCCAGTTTAGCCTCTTTTGCTACTAATTTATTGTAAATTGAGTTGCTCATTTCTTACCTTATAAATGCGTTCAATAATTTCTACCACTTTCAATCCTTCCAAAGCATTGGTTGTTGCGGAAGTTCTTCCTTTCAGTGTGTCGATTACGTTTGTAATCACATAATGGTGGTTTGCAGCGGATCCTTTGTAAGCTCCGTAATCATTTCCCGGATTCGTTGGTGCCAGTTCCGGCATTTCATATCCCGGAATGTTACATACTTCCACTTCATTCATATATTGACCGCCGATCTTCACACTTCCATTTCTACCAACAATGGTCATGGAACTTTCCAGGTTTTTATCTGCAACGGCTGTTGAGTAGTTGATACTTCCCATTCCCCCGTTGATAAAATCAAAGCTCACAAACCCTGAATCTTCGAAATCCGTCGAGTCTTTATGTGTGAAATCCGCAAATTTCCCCTGAATATTGTCGATATCTCCGAAAAGCCAATACATAATGTCGATGAAATGCGAAAACTGTGTAAACAAGGTTCCACCGTCCAGGTCTTTCGTTCCTTTCCAGCCTCCTGCCTTGTAATAACGCTCATCGCGGTTCCAGTAGCAGTTCAACTGAACCATAAAAATATCTCCGAGAACTTTTGTCTCGATCAGGTCTTTGATCCATTCACTTGGCGGTGAATAACGGTTTTGCATCACACAGAAAACCTGTCTGGATTGCTGAAGCGATTTGAAAATGACTTTTTCACACTGATCTTTGGTCAAACCCATTGGTTTTTCCACTACCACATGCTTTTTATTTTCCAATCCGCCCAAAGCCTGATCTGCATGCAATCCGTTCGGAGTACATACATTCAACACGTCAAATTCCAAACCGGATGCCAATAATTCATCCAATGATTTGAAGAACGGAACACCAAAATCCACAGCTGCACATTCTTCTGCAGAACGCACATCAATCATCGCTACTAATTCAGCCTCAGCATCTCTGCGAATCATCTCCGCATGCCTTTTACCGATGTGACCCGCTCCTAAAACGGCAAACTTTACTTTTTGATTTTCTGGTATCATATTCATTGATCTATGTTGTTATTGATCTTATTTCAGACCAACAGTTGAGGCGCAAAAGTAATAAATTTTGTTTCTGGCAAATACCGTTTTGAACGGCGATTAACGACTCTCTTTTTAAAGCACTTTTACCCGGCCGTCAAGCAGCTGATAACGCTCATTACTTTCCGGGCAAAGAGCAAATCCGTTTTCATCAAACGTCAGTCGGTGTCCGAAGGCGCTCATCCAGCCAATTTGTCGTGCAGGATTTCCTACTACCAATGCATAAGCCGGAACTTCTTTGGTAACTACCGATCCCGCTCCGATAAACGCATACTGACCGATATCGTTTCCACAAACAATCGTTGCATTTGCCCCGATGGATGCTCCTTTGCGAACCACTGTTTTCGAATACTGATCTCTCCTGTTGACAGCAGAACGCGGATTCATCACATTGGTAAATACCATGGAAGGCCCTAAAAACACATCGTCTTCACAAATAACGCCTGTGTAAATAGAAACGTTGTTCTGAATTTTCACATTGTTTCCCAGGATCACTTCCGGAGAAACCACCACATTCTGTCCGATATTGCATCGTTCTCCGATCGTACAATTCGGCATAATGTGTGAAAAATGCCAGATTTTTGTTCCTTCTCCGATGGTACATCCCGGGTCAACTACGGCTGTTTCGTGCGCAAAATAATTCATCTTTTCAATTGAAAATGGACAATGGAGAATTGATAAAATTTTGAAAGGCGTGTCGCCATTGCAGACTCAGCCAGCTTTTCAATTGTCAATTGTCAATTAATATTATCGGACAATGTATTTCTCGAAATCAATGTGATCCGATTGATACAATTCCTCCTTGGTTAAACTTTTAAAATAAGCGTAGGTTCTTTTCAAACCTTCTGCCCGGTCGATTTGCGGTTCCCAGTTCAATAACTGGCACGCTTTCGTAATATCCGGCTGACGTTGTTTCGGGTCATCTACAGGCAAATCCTTGTAAATCACTTTCTGGGTCGTTCCTGTCAGTTTGATAATCTCTTCCGCAAACTGGCTGATCGTAATTTCATCCGGGTTTCCGACGTTTACCGGATCCGAGCAATCGCTGTGCAGCAAGCGCACAATTCCTTCCACCAAATCATCCACATAGCAGAAGGATCTCGTTTGGGAACCATCACCGAAAACTGTCAGGTCTTCTCCGCGAAGCGCCTGTCCGATAAATGCCGGCAATACACGCCCGTCATTCAGGCGCATGCGTGGTCCATACGTATTGAAAATGCGTACAATCCGGGTTTCCACTCCGTGAAATGTGTGATATGCCATTGTAATCGCTTCCTGGAAACGCTTTGCTTCGTCATAAACACCCCTTGGCCCTACCGGGTTTACATTTCCCCAATACTCTTCCGTTTGCGGATGAACTGTCGGATCTCCGTAAATTTCAGAAGTACTTGCGATCAAAACGCGCGCTCCTTTTACCCGTGCAAGTCCCAAACAATTGTGAATTCCCAAAGATCCTACTTTCAAAGTCTGGATCGGGATTTTCAAATAATCAATCGGGCTTGCCGGAGAAGCGAAGTGTAAAATATAATCCAGTTTTCCCGGAATATGAATGAACTTGCATACATCGTGATTGTAGAACTCAAAGTTCTCCAGGTGGAACAGATGTTCAATATTTTTCAAGCGCCCGGTAATCAGGTTATCCATTGCGATGACATGGTAATCATCTTTGATGAAACGATCACATAGGTGTGATCCCAAAAATCCGGCTGCCCCGGTAATCAATATGCGTTTTCTACCTGTATTCATGTTATTTTAAAGCTATTGAACGACCGATTGAATGATAATAGAATCCTTTGCTGTTCATTTCAGCAGTCTCGAACAGGTTTCTTCCGTCGAAAATCACTGTATCCTTCATCAGGGATTTGATCTTGTCGAAATCGGGGTTTCTGAAAACGCCCCATTCCGTGCAAATTAATAATGCATCTGCATCAATCAACGCATTGTATTCCGTGTCTGCGTAAGCAATTTTATCTCCGATCTGGTTTTTCACGTTTTCCATCGCTTCCGGATCATATGCCGTAACGTTTGCTCCTGCATTCGTCAAGGCATCAATCATATACAAAGACGGAGCTTCGCGAATATCGTCTGTATCCGGCTTGAACGCCAGCCCCCAGATCGCGATTTTCTTTCCTTTCAAATCTCCCCGGAAGAAGTTCTGAATTTTAGGGAAAAGAATCGTTTTCTGTGATTCGTTCACAGCCATTACCGATTTCAGAATCTCGAATGAGAATTGGTTTTCCATCCCGGAATTCACCAAAGCTTGTACATCTTTCGGGAAACAAGAACCTCCGTAACCGATTCCCGGAAACAAAAAGCGTTTCCCAATGCGGTCATCCGATCCGATCCCGATACGCACCTTATCTACGTCAGCGCCCACCAATTCACAGAAATTCGCGATTTCGTTCATGAAAGTGATCTTGGTTGCCAAAAATGCATTTGCAGCATACTTCGTCAATTCCGCTGATTTTTCATCCATGAAAAGAATCGGATTTCCCTGGCGAACAAACGGTTTATACAACTGCTCCATGATCTTCTCTGCGCGTTCGGAAGAAGTTCCCAAAACAACACGATCCGGTTTCATGAAGTCATCTACCGCAAAACCTTCCCGTAAGAATTCCGGGTTCGAAACCACATCAAATTCTACTTGTGCATGTTTTGCAATCGCAGCATGTACTTTTTCAGCTGTTCCAACCGGAACTGTGCTTTTATCTACAATAACTTTATAAGACTTCAGGAGTTTTCCCAATTCATCAGCTACTCCGAGAATGTATCTCAAATCAGCCGAACCATCTTCTCCCGGAGGAGTTGGCAAAGCCAGGAAAATAATTTCAGCATCCTGGATACCTTCTTCCAGGTTTGTGGTAAATGACAAGCGATTTGCTTTGATATTCCGTTCGAAAAGCACATCCAAATGAGGTTCATAAATGGGAACTTCCCCATTTCTCATTCGCTCTACCTTTTTGGTATCTATATCTACGCAAATAACCTGATTCCCGGTTTCGGCAAAACACGTCCCGGTTACCAATCCAACATATCCTGTTCCAACAATAGCAATTTTTTTCATCTTAGTGTGTGTTTACGAAATTCAGAATCTCAGCACAAATATACGCTTGCTGTTCTTCTTCCATTTCAGTATGAATCGGGAAGGAAATTACATTTTTAGTCAATTCTTCGGTAACAGGAAGCTCCAGTCCCGATAAATTAAATGATGCGAACATTCCCTGTTTGTGTGCAGGAATCGGGTAATAGATCATGGAAGGAATATCTTTTGAAGCTAAATACTCCTGTAACTCATTCCGGTCTACTCCGTTCAACTGAACCGTATATTGGTGGAAAACGTGTTTTGATTTTCCGTCTCTGAACGGAACCGTAATTTTTTCCGATGCTCCCAAAACGCGGTCATAATAATCCGCAACCTTGATTCGTGCTGCGATGTATGTATCCAGTTTCGGAAGTTTCACATTCAGGACTGCTGCCTGAATTGCATCCAACCGGGAATTACAACCAACTACATCGTGCACATATTTTACTCTCTGACCATGGTTTGCAACCATTCTCAATTCTTCGGCAAGTTTATCGTCGTTGGTGTAAATTGCTCCGCCATCTCCGTAACATCCCAAATTTTTAGACGGGAAGAAACTCGTACAACCGATTGTTCCGATTGTTCCCAGTTTTTTCACTTCTCCGTTTCCAAAATAATAATCCGACCCGATTGCCTGTGCGTTGTCCTCAACCACAAAAAGGTTGTGTTTGTTCGCTATTTCCATAATCGCCTCCATATCGCACGCCTGACCGTACAGATGAACCGGAACAATCACTTTCGTTTTCGGTGTGATTGCCGCTTCGATTTTAGACGGATCGATACAAAATGTTTTCGGGTCAACATCCACAAAAACAGGAGTCAATCCCAACAATGCGATCACTTCTGTTGTTGCAATATATGTAAACGAAGGAGTAATCACCTCATCTCCGGGTTTCAATCCCAACCCCATCATCGCAATCTGAAGTGCATCCGTTCCGTTTGCACATGGAATTACGTGCTTTGCTTCAAGATAGCTTTCCAATGATTTCTGGAATCGCTGAACAACCGGCCCACCGATGTAAGCAGATGAATCTAAAACTTCTTGAATTGCGGAATCTATATCAGATTTCATTGCCTGGTACTGCGTAGCCAAGTCGACCATTTGAATTTTTTTCACGAGCGTTATCTATGTCGATTATTAATTGTATTCTATTCCTACAAAATTAATAAAAGCACTGAATTGAAGAACTTCAAATGCCGAAGTTCTGAATCTACAGAAAAGTCGTTATTTTTAAGTCTAAACTATTTAAGAAAATAGAGGTAATCGTGAATTTTATTAACAGCAACTGGAGAGTGGATATTATCGGAAATCGTTCAAAGGGTTTAACAGTTTAAACCGTTCAAAATTGAACCATTTGAACCGATTCGGTTTATTCACAAGAAATAAAATTCAAATCGCCGGAATTTTCGTACAAATCACATTCTTATAACAAAAACTTATGAAGAACCATTACTTAGCTCTCGCAACAATCCTTTTAGCTGCATTTTTGAATCCGGTTCATGCGCAGGAAGGTGGAATTAAATTTAAAAATCCTTTTGAGAACGCTTCAAAGCATACTTCTTTCGGAGCAATGGCCGCAATCCCGGTTGGGAAATTTAGTTCCACAGACCTCAAAAACGGCGGATTTGCGCGAACAGGATGGGGACTTTATTTCGATACTAAAAGCACCTTGAAAAACGGTTTGAGTTTTGTTTCCCATTCCACTTATTCCTGGGTTCCAATGAACCAAAAAGCGATGGAAAAGGCTTTTACCGACAATCTGGGACGAAAAACCCAAATTGAAGGTGGTAAACACAGGCCTTTTCTGACCACCATCGGCGTTGGTTATGATTTTCATCTGAGTCCGAAAATACATGCCGGAATCAGCGCGCAAGGCGGAATCATGTACAATTCTGCGAAAGGATTCGATATGACTGTTTACGATACGGATGGTGAAACAGTACTTTTCTCTGATAATTTCAAGTACGATTCAGAATTTTCCTTCGCATATGTTTTCAGCGCACAGATCAATTTCAACATTGTTAAAGACATTATTTCGTTCCAGGTTTATTGTGATTATTCCGGTTCGCAATACAACAGCCCGATCCGTTCCTATCATTTACCAACGATTAAAACATCTCAAAGCATTCAGCTGATTAATGTCGGTGGCGGATTTTGCATTAAAACCAAATAATTCCAGGGCTTACCTTAGCATTTAAGTGATTTTTGAAAATCTCCCGATGTGGAGCGCTGAAATCCGGCCCTGAATCGCGTAAAATCGCAATATTACGAACCCTCAGTAAAACCAGGGGATTCAACAATGGTTCGAAACGTCAGATTAACACGCGGCTCATGGATTTTTTTGCTTGGAGGAAGCCGGTGCAGCCAATGAGTCTGTGTCGTATCTTTCATCACCAGCAAGCTTCCGTGTTCCAGGATTAATTCCACTTTTTCCATGCTTTGCTTGTGCTTGAAGGCAAATTTTCGTTCCGCACCGAAACTCATGGAAGCAATTGCTCCGTCTTTTTTCAGATCGGTTTCCGCATCGCTGTGCCAGGCCATTCCTTCGTCTCCGTTATGATACAAATTCAGCAGGCAGGAGTTGAATGTTTCTCCGCTTTCCTGTTCGATCAGCATTTTGAGTTTTTGCAATTCCTTCGTCCACGGCAAAGCATATTTGGTGGTATTGGAATAGGTATAACTGAATGCTTTTTTGCCATACCAGGCCACCTTTCGTTTCGTCAGGATATGCTTTCCGAAAATCACCGCTTCATCATTTTTCCATTCGATGTTTTCCAGCAGTTTTTCCAGGTAAAGATCGGCTTCTTTTTTCTCCAGTAAAATCCCGTAATAATGAACCGTTCCGTCTTTGGGAAGCAGATTCCGGTGCTTATTCAGTATTTCGTCGTCTTCAAACAGCTTCATGTTTCCATTTTTGGTAAGATTCTCTCAAACAATTCCCGCAGGGGCGATATCCCTTCCGGAGTGCTTCTTCTTCCGATTCGAAAAAGACCCGGTTTTCCCGTTTCATCCTCCTTCCGGAAGCGCAATGCAACTTTCCATAGATTTTCAATTTCTTGTTCCCGCCCCATCCAATCATTTTACGCCGGATCTGACTTCGCAATTCCTGGTCCGAAATTTCAGCGTGTACTAACATCAACTCGTTGCATCGTGAAAAATAATTCCAAGTGTCACCCGTTCTCCGTCATGCAATTCACTCACTCCATGCTTCATCACGGTGCGGTAATAACCTTTCGTTCCCTTTTCCGGTTTAAAATTGGTTGTAAAGATCAACAAATCTCCTTTCTTTGGTTTCAATACAATCGCTTTTGATTGCGATCTGGGAACTTGCTGGGTCAGCACAAACTCACCGCCCGTATAATCAATCTCCGGTTCACTCAGGAACAGCACCATCTGAATCGGGAAATAAACATCTCCGTACAAATCCTGGTGCAAGGTATTAAATCCTCCTTTTCCGTATTTCAGGATGAGAACCGTTGCCAGTTTTTGTCCGTTTTCATGACATTGCTTGAGTAATTCTGCGTGCTGTAGCGGGAACGTTCTGTCGATATTCAACGCTTTGAACCAGGAATTCGCGATTGGTACAAGTTGCGGGTAGATGCGTGTTCGGATCTGCTGAATCAATTCCGGTAAGGGATAATGGAAGTATTTGTATTGTCCCAAACCAAAACGATGACGTTCCATAATAACCGTTTTCCGATACATATCCGGAGCGTCATAAGCTGCTTTCAGTTCTTCACATTCCGCAGTGGTAAGTAATTCCGGGATCAGGGAATAGCCATTTTGATGCATGGTTTCCGCAACGGAATTCCAATCGGTGTTTTCTATTTTTTGAATGAGATGTTGCATTGTTTTTTGTTACTATTAATCAGTTGGACAGTTGTCAGTAATTTACCTTCAACAATGAAAATTTCTAAAATTATTCAAGGATTAATCAAATCGTCGGGAACAAGAAAACAGGAATCAGTAACTGAAAAATTGTTTACTGTTTATTGACATACCAATTACTGATCATTTTTCGCACCTTCCCAGCCGATAATCGCTGTTTTTCGCGTTGTTCCCCACATATAACCACCCATATCTCCTGATGATTGAATGACCCGGTGACAAGGAATCAGGAATGCAACCGGATTACTACCGATAGCCGTCCCGACCGCTCTTGATGCATTTGGATTCCCGATTTGTTCCGCGATATTTCCATACGTTGAAAGCTGGCCCATCGGAATTTTCAATAAAGTTTCCCAAACTTTCAGCTGAAAATCTGTTCCTTTCAAATGCAGTTTTATTTCGGGTAATTTTTTCCAATCGTTTTGGAAAATGAATAATGCATGTTGCTGAATGATATCCAGTTTTCTTTGAAATCCAGCATTGGGAAATTTACTTTTCAATTGTTCCAATGCTGCTTCCTCGTTATTTTCAAAAGCCATATAGCACACACCTTTATCGGTCGATGCAACAATAACACTCCCAAACGGGCTTTCGGCAAAACTGTAATTGATCGACAAATGCTGACCACCGTTTTTGTATTCTGCCGGTGTCATTCCTTCGATATTGATAAATAAATCATGTAATCGGCTGGTACTGGACAACCCGGTTTCGTGCGCTGCATCGAATAATGTCGCCCTGCTGTCAGTTAACATTTTTTTCGCGTGTCCAATACTAATGTATTGTAAAAAGCGTTTCGGACTTGTACCCGCCCATTCGGTAAACATTCGCTGAAAGTGCGCAGGACTTAAATGAACCTCACTGGCCACAGCATCCAGGTTGGGCTGCTCTTTGAAGTTCGCTTTGATATAATCGATTGCTTTAGCGATGCGATTATAATTCATGTTTGCTTGTGTATCCATTTTATTGAGATTTTATACAGCAAATTTCATGATAACCATCCCATAATAAAATCCGAAATATGCTCAGTTTGCAAATTTACGAATACCTAATGCCAAAATATTCGTAATTCTTACTGATAAAGCACCATCGCATTAAACACCTTTTCCATCTGCTCTACCGTATACTCAGAAGAACAATTGAAATTATTGATGATAATGGAAAAACAGATTCGTTTGCCTGCTTTCGTTTCCACATACCCCGAATAGGCTTTAATCCGTTTCATGGTTCCGCTTTTGGCGTGGACTTTCCCTTCTCCCGGCTGATTTTTACAAACCGAAGAAAGCGTTCCTGAAACTCCGGCAACCGGAAGTGTTGCGTAAAATGCATCGAATTCTTTGGAAGTGGTCATGTATTTCAGCATCTCGCAGAAATGATTCGCAGAAATGGCATTGCTTCTCGACAATCCGGAACCGTCGGTAATGTACAAGCCAATCGTGTTGATTTTTCCGGACCAATAATTCATCATCCGGGCAACGCTGTTGTCAACCGAACCATTTCCGGAAGTTCCATATCCGATCCAACAGAGTACTTCTTCGGCAAATAAATTCACCGATTTCATATTCGTCCACCAGGCAATGGAATTCAGGTTTTTTCCTTTATGCACGAAAAACAATTTCATAGCTGCATACCTGCTCGTTGCCGAAACCGGTGCCAGATTGCGCGATCCAAGTGGTTTTTCTTTCACTTCAATTCCTTTCGATTTCAAAATGCGCGTGAATTCCTGCGAAAAAGTCGATTCGGGATCCGGCAAACTTCCCTTCACTGTAAATTTTCCGAGACCGGCCCCCAACGTTCCTGTCCCGAAACGTTCCATTGAATAAGGTGCGCCGTAGATGTATGAGTTGTCGCCGGAACCTCCGGTATTGATGTAATTGATATAATTCAATCCGCTTACTGTAGGGAATGTTCCTAAAAAGGTGGTTTTCGTACCACTTTTCGAACCAACCTGGAAGGTGTAGCGCAGCATATTGTCGTAGATCGGTAATCCGGAAGCACCGGCTCCGTAATAATTTCCCATATCTCCCCAATTCCAACCGTCGGGAGCTCCTTCGTAACCAAACTCAGAAGCATCAGCAACCACCGCGCCGTTGATCTTTTTAATTCCCAGTTTCAAGAGCGTATCTGCCCATTTTTCGAGAAATTCAGCTTCCCGCCCTTCTCCGTTGTAATAGCGGCTTCCAAGCGCCACATCTCCGCCTCCGCGAATCCAAAGATTTCCGTTCAAAACACCTTCTTTGGTCAATTCACCATCCAGGTAAATGCGTGTTTGCGGTGTATAATTCTTTCCCAGAAGCTGAAAAGCAGTGGCTGTTGCAAATAATTTCGTGGTAGACGCCGGAGACAAGGCTATATTTGGGTTTTTTGATGCTAAAATCTGTCCGTTGGAACAATCCATCGCCATGAAACTCACCGACGCATTGGTAAAATATCCATTGGAAGAAAAAGCGTCAATGGCTGTTTGAATACTATTGGGGTTTTGCGCTAAAGCAACCTGCTCTGTCAAAAGGAAACTCAGTCCCAGAGAAATTACCTGCACTATTAGTTTAAAACGAATCATACTATAAAGTTCCTTATTCTCTGCTTGCAAAAGTTCTGCCAATCGAAAACTTTTGAACAGTTCACTTAGGAAAGTTTCCAATTAACAACATCTAATTATCATTTTACGTAAGCTTTAGTTGGATTATCCGTAATTTTGACTGAATTTAAACATCTAGTACAACTGAGAAGTAATGCCAAAAGTGCTCAGAATCATTAACCGGTTCAATATCGGTGGACCAACATACAATGCTACTTTCTTAACGAAATTCATCTCGGAAGATTATGAGACTTTGTTAGTCGGCGGTTTGCCCGAAGCAGACGAATCGGATTCGCTGCACATTCTGGAAAGTTATGGTGTGAAACCTCTTTTGATCCCGGAAATGAAACGGATTCCGAACTTTAAATCGGACCGGGAAGCCTACCGGAAAATCAAGCAAATCATTCAGGAATTCAAACCCGACATCGTTCATACACATGCAGCAAAAGCCGGAGCTCTCGGCAGAAAAGCAGCAAAAGCATGCGGTGTTCCGGTGATCGTACACACATTCCACGGACATGTGTTTCATTCTTATTTCGGAAGGGCAAAAACGGTGTTATACAAAACCATTGAAAGACGTTTGGCAAAAATTTCCACGGGAATTGTAGCCATCAGCCCTATTCAGAAAGAGGAATTAAGCAACACGCACCGCATTTGCAAAGCAGATAAGGTGCGCGTGATTCCGCTGGGATTCGACCTGAATACATTCCAGGAGAACCTGGCCGAAAAGAGAATTCAAACGAGAAATACCTACAAACTCTCCGAAAAGGAAGTCGCGGTGGCAATTATCGGTAGATTA
>NZ_JASLCN010000352.1 GCF_030151805.1 Fluviicola sp. | reverse complement strand
ATTACATTACTCAATCCATTGATATTGCAAAAAAAGAAAAGTTGGATTTCCCAATGGTCCAAAGTATTGAAGTTTTAGGAAGTATCTATCTGAAGAATCGTAATTACAAACTGGCCAAACAAAAATTTTTACAATCCAAACCCGCGTTTGAGCAAAGTAATTATGAGTATTATATGATTTCTAACTATACCTGTCTTGGTCTAACTTATGCAGGTCTGCAACAGAAAGATAGCGCGCTGTACTATTATCGAAAAGCACTCACTATTGGCTTAAAAAATGATTACAAGATACATGTTTATGATATCTATGAAGGTTTAACCAAGCTGTACATTAATAACAATGAAAAGGACAGCGCACTTTATTATTTCGATAAATCAGTAAATATAAAAGATGAACTTGCGACCTCTGAAAGAACAAAGATTATTGAACGCTATCAGGCAGAATATGAAGCGCAGAAAAAAGAAGAAGAAATCGTATTACTCCAGGAGCAAAGCAAATTAAAGGATGCGAGTATCGAAAAACGCACTTATTTTATTGCAACCTTGATACTGGCTGTTATTCTCCTCCTGACAGGAGGATTCTTTATTCGAAGGCAGATCAAGTTAAAACAGCAAAAAAAGGCAGTTGAATTGGAACATATAGCTTTGAGAGCTCAAATGAATCCACATTTTTTATTCAATTCACTCAATAGTATTCAACGAATGTATGTGGAAGGAAATGAAAATGATGCGAATGAATACATGGCAGATTTTGCTGAGCTGATGCGAAGAATATTAGATAACAGTGCACAAAATACTGTTTCACTGCACGAGGAGCTATCTACTTTAGAACTCTATTTAAATTTAGAACAGTTGCGTTGCGGGGGGAAAGTGCGTTATAGCATACAAGTAGATGAAAATGTTGATACCCACAATACACATGTCCCACCTCTAATTATACAACCCTTTGTCGAAAATGCCATTTGGCATGGAATACTCCCTAAAAAGGAAAATGGGTATGTTTCCATTATTCTTTCCCGGGAAGATAACCGAATTAAATGTGTCATTCAAGACGATGGAGTTGGTTTTTCTTTGGTGTCCAGGTCTAAGCATGAATCAAAGGGGATAAAGATAACCGAACAACGAATAGGAAATAAAATCGTGATCAAAAGTTCCCCTAACGAAGGAACAACCGTTAGTTTTTATTTAAACGATTAATTATGATCAAATGTGTTATCATAGATGATGAAGCAGATGCACGCTTTTTATTGAGTAACATTATCCATAAAAATTTTACAGATCAATTAGAAATAGTTGCGGAAGCGGATACGATTGCTGATGGAATAAGTATCATCGAAAAGTATGAACCACAAGTAGTATTCCTGGACATCCGAATGCGAGAAGGAACAGGTTTTGACCTGCTCGAAAAAATTGAAGATAAAAATTTTGAAGTTGTTTTTGTTACCGCATTTGACAACTATGCGATTAAAGCAATTCAGTTTAGTGCTTTTGGCTATTTAATGAAACCCATTAAAATAATGGAGTTCAAACAGTTGGTAGGGACATTAGGCATTCATTTTTCAAAACAAAAAGAAGATGTTTCAAAACGTCTTAAAGTCTTGATTGAAAATTATGGGGATGATCGAAAAATAAAAAAGTTAGTCATTCCAAACATGGAAGGTTTTAAAGTCGTGGAGATTGAAGATATTATTCGCCTGGAAGGTGATCGGAATTACACCAATTTTATTGTTTCGGAAGGAAAAAAAATCACTTCTACCAAAACGCTGGGCGAATATGAAACACTTCTAACTGATTTTGGTTTTTTCAGAATTCATCAAAGCACGATTGTTAATCTGCGACATGTCAAAGGCTATTTGAAGGGGGATGGCGGAAGTGTTGAGATGACAGATGGGAAACATGTTCAAGTTAGTAGGCATAGAAAAGCAAATTTTGTAAAAAAGTTTATTTAGGAATATCTCTTGTCCGAGAATTTAGGTGATTTCCAAAAAAACACGCAGATTAAGCGGATCCCGAATCATCGGGACAGGTCTTACGCAGATCGTTGACAAATTAAATCTGCGGTATGCACCAACGCTGATCGCATGTCGCCAATAGCTTTAACCATGGCACAAGCTTAGGCGTAAGTGTTCTGCGGGAGAAAATGATTACATCATCTAATATTTTAGGACACTCCATTTTATTAAATGAATATATTTAGAAAAAATAGTGCTTATGAAAAAAATCAAATTACTGCCGTTCGTTGCAATGGGTATGTTTGTCTTTGCTTTAAATTCCTGTTCCGGTGAAAAAACAGATTCAGCCCCGGGAGAAGAAGGCGCGGCTGCCTCAGCAGAAGTAATGACTACTGAAATGCTAATTGAAGAAGCCAATAAAATCGGAGCAAAAGCTTTTGAAAAGAAGTATGCAAAGGATTCTGAAATTGAGTTAAGCGGTGAGGCGAAATTCCCGGCAACATGGGAAGATAAAATCTCGGTGAAATTTGGTCCCTCATCCAATGATTTGCCACTAACGGCTGATTTTATGTTTACTGATAATGGTGGTTCGGCAGAAGCAACAAAAGATAAAATCAAATTTGGTGAAACCTTACATTTCAAAGGGAAACTAGGTTATTCCTTTTTTGATGATAAAGGAAAGCTGAAGAATTTGTCTGTTTCAAATTGCAAAGTTTTATAAGGGTTTTGAGACCCCGGAAGAAATGACTTGAGAGCATAGCCCAAGTTGTGGAACATGTTCC
>NZ_JASLCN010000141.1 GCF_030151805.1 Fluviicola sp. | reverse complement strand
GGAGTTTACGTTCGATAGCACGAGTGCGCTTGCCCATAACCTCCTCCAATTGATCACCTGCGCTTTGCAGATTCTTCTGTACTTTCTCGAGCAAACCTCCGAATTTACCAAATTCTGTTTTTACAGCTCCTAGGATAGTCCACACTTCTCCGGTGCGTTTCTGAATGGCTAGGGTACGGAATCCCATCTGTAGGCTATTTAGGATAGCACCTAGTGTTGTAGGGCCGGTCACAACAATTTTGTATTCACGCTGTAAGGTTTCCACAAGACTGGTGCGGCGGATTACTTCGGCGTATATGCTTTCGAAGGGAAGAAACATGATAGCGAAGTCTGTTGTATAAGGTGGATCTACATACTTCTCGTGAATATCCTTAGCCATCTTTTTAATAGTTGCTTCCAGTTGCTTGCCGGACGACTCAATCAGAGCGGTATCTCCTGCTTCAAAGGCATCGTAATACTGCTCGTATATATCTTTGGGGAACTTTGCATCAATCGGTAGATAGACCGTACTGTTGCTATCATCTTTGCCGGGTAGTTTGATGGCGAACTCGACAAATTCGGTTCCACTCTTCTTAGTCTTTACATTGGCGTCATACTGTTCCGGACTCATCATTTGCTCTAGTAAAGCGCCAAGCTGTACTTCACCGAAAGTTCCTCGCATTTTGGCCATTCCTTTTTCATCTTTGTAATGAATGGAAATGCTCGTTTTCTTCACTACCAAACCTGTTCCTGTGACGCTGATCATCTGGCTTGCCTCGAACTGAAATCTTTCAGGCAGGAGTTTAAAATCGGCTTCTGATACAAAATTAAAAGCAGCAGGCAGTTCCCAAACATGTTCTTTTACAATCAATCCTTTCGAATTCACAAAAAACACCGTTTCCGTTTTCCCGCTTTGAATGTCGATCAATTCACTTTCCCAAACTGTTCCCAGGGCTTCCCCGTTTTCCTGACAAGTGGCGCTCGGTAAATGAAATACTTCCTGCAGTGTTTCCGGATCAATCACATAAAGCCCTTGATAGAGCGGCCAGTATTCTTCCGTTGAAACACCATTCGCCTGTCCGCCATGAATCAGGAAATAGACCTTCTTGTGTTTGGAAGCAAAAACTCCGTCAACTCCCGAAGCAAGCGTAAAACTTCCCTGCAGATTCACAAAAGGGTTAAAGTTGATCAGTTTCCATTGGTTATTTTGCTTTTCAAACAAAGCAACACTAAGCACTCCCCGCGCAAAACGTCCGGTTCCGTCATTGTGATCGGAAGTGGAAAAACTAATAATAGCTCTCGAAATTCCGTCTTCGGTCTTAAATTCATACGCACCGCATGCAACCGTATAATTGCGCTCGTAAGGAATAGTTTCTTCTTCCGGTTCATCATCAAGGACTTTGAAAACACGCTTTTCGCAACCCCGACAGGACCAAAAAGCAGCACTTCTCCATTCTACCGTTTCAGGATCATCTTCATCCATCGGAGCAGGAAACAGTTTGAACAGAATTTTATCCGGATCCAGTGCGCCCGAACCGAAATCCAATTGTTTCATTTTTTCCAGATCAAAGGAAATGGCTTTTGGCTTCTTCATTCCGGATTCCTGAGCCTGGCTTCCGAAAGAGCATGCAAAGAGCAAAAAAAACGATAAAATAGCGGATAACTTCTTCATTTAACATTGACTTACCCTCGAAGTTACATAAAAACCGCAAATGGTTCGCCTGAAAAATAGCAGACAAAAAAAATCCGGCAGTGATAGTCTGCCGGATTTTCTTGTTTCAGTTAATATTAGATCACTCCGTGTACGGTAGCTTCGTCTTCCCCTTCGAGGTTTATTTTCTTTTTGGTGAATTTCGCTTGTAATCTGTCAACGACATAATACATCATTGGTACTACAATAATAGTCAAGAACATTGAACTTGTCAAGCCCCCGATCAAAATCCATGCAAGTCCGTTTTTCCATTCCGCTCCTGAGCCTGTTGCTGTTGCAATCGGAATCATACCGATTACCATCGCAATGGTCGTCATCAGGATCGGACGCATACGTTCACGAACCGCTTCCAAAAGCGCATTGTATGTGGAACGGCCTTCTGCTTTCAGGTGATTCGTGAAATCCACGATCAGGATCGCATTCTTGGCCACGAGTCCGAGGAGCATCAACATTCCCAGCATCGTAAAGATTCCCATGTTCGAAGAAGTCAGATTCAGTGCCAGAATAGCTCCGATCAATGACACCAGGATTGAGAACAATACAACAAACGGATAAACAAAGTTATCATAAAGCGCAACCATGATCAGGTAAACCAGGATCAAACCGATTCCCATCGCCATTCCCAATGCACCCATGGATTCTTTCTGACGTTTTACTTCACCACCCCACAACATACGCACGTTTTTATCCAACGGTTGTTTGTCGAGGTATTTGGTAATTGAATCAGCAACTGTTCCAGCAGCTGTTCCCAAAACGTAGGATCTCAAAGTCGTATTTGAAATACGGTTTTTGCGTTCCAGCTGACCGTAACCGTTTTCAATGGAAACATCTGCAAATTCACTCAGGCGAACCTGTTTTCCATCGTTTGTTACAAAAGTCATTTCTTTGATGTTGTCCACGTTGCTTCGGTCATACTTATCCAACATAACGCGGATATCGTACTCATCACCTTTCACATCGAAACGCGCATCGTCATTACCTGTCAAACTGTTTTGCAACTGCATTCCGACACTTGCAATCGGCAAGCCCAATTGTCCCATTTTTTCACGGTTCAAATCAATTCGCACTTCCGGAGAAACCTCATCCGTTGAAATAGTCGGATCTTTTGCTCCCGGAATCGACAGAATGTGATTCTTCATGCGGCGCGCTTCCTTCATCAATAAATCCGGATCGTCTGAAGAAAGGAAAATCTCAATCGGTGCTTCTTCCGAATCCACCATTCCCATGTTCAGGGCTTTCACCTCAACTCCCGGGTATTTATCCTGGATCTTCTTTCTGATTTCATTCATGTAATTCAAAGTCGGATATTTTTTCTGCATATCCTTCTTCATTTTCACGGTAATCTCTGATCTGTTTTCCTGTCCGAAAGCTGCTGCTCCCATTCCTGAAGATGGTCCTCCGACATTTGAAAACACGATATCAATCACATCTTTCTGTGCCAGGATCATCTGCTCGATCGCCAGCGTAGTGGTATTGTTTTCCTCAAATGTGGTACTCTTATCGTATTTCAATTTGATCATAAATTTCCCCTGATCTCCTTGTGCAACGAATTCCTGCCCCACGATTCCAAGTCCCATGGAAGCCATACTTGCAAAGAACAGAACCAAAATCCCGATTCCCATAATGATTTTATGTCTCAATGACCAACCAACCAATTTCACATAACCGTTCGTAAAGGAATTGATCATGTTTTCGAACCAGATCAAAATAAGTTGGAACGGGTTTTTCGGATTCAGTTTTGTTTCTTTTGCCAAACGCGATGCCAACCATGGAGTTAAGGTAAAACACACCAATAAAGACATCAATGTTGAAACCACAACGACAATCGAGAATTGGCGCAAGATATCCGAAATTGTTCCTTCGATGAAGACCACCGGCGAGAACACCACGACGTCTACCAAAGTAATCGCCAATGCCGTAAATCCGATTTCAGTACGTCCGTCCAAAGCCGCTTTCCTCCTTCCTTTCCCCATTTGCAAGTGGCGGTAAATATTTTCCAGTACCACAATGGAGTCATCGACGAGAATACCAATTACCAGGGACATTGCCAGAAGGGTCATCAGGTTCAGCGTATATCCAAGCATATACATCGCAATGAATGTCGAGATCAATGAAGCCGGAATGGCAATCAATACGATCATCGCATTTCGCAAACTGTGAAGGAATAACAGCATCACTGCTGCTACCAGGATTACTGCCAGCTCCAAATCGTGCAATACGGCATCAACCGATTCAATCGTCGGAAGAGACGTATCTGTAGCAACTGTGAATTTCACTCCTTCTTTCTTGTATTTTTCTTCGATTTCCTTGAATTTCAGTTTTGTCAAATTCGCCATATCCACGGCGTTTGCATCACTTTGTTTCTTAATCCGAAGACCGATCCCGTTTATTCCGTTGAAACGGCTCACAGTTACCACATCATCCGAACCATCCGATACGTCAGCGACATCTCCCAAACGAACAGATGAAGTTCCGTCTGTAAAAATGATCAGGTCTTTCAAATCATCTACTGTCTGAAACTTTCCAGCCAGACGAACAGTCATTTGTTCCGTTTCATTTTTCAATTTTCCGGTAGGGAATTCCACGTTTGCAGCAGCAACGATCTGATTTACCTGCGCCAGTGACAAACCGTACATTTTCAATTTGTCTTTGTCTACATCCACACGGAATGCGCGCTTTTCACCACCGATTACCTGTACTTCCGCTACACCTTTCGTTTGTTTGATCTGCGGCAAAAGCTCCCGGTCCATCAACTCCATGAAATCGCGGTCGTCCATGTTCTTTGCAATGGCACTCACCTGCAATACGGGAGAAGCATTCGGGTCGATTTTCGCCAAAGTAGGCGTCTTTGCTCCTTCCGGAAGATCATTGAGAATGTTGTTTACCTTCCGTTGTGCATCTTCCAAAGCCATATCGATATCTGCCGATGCTTTGAATTCCAGCAATACAATGGATGCATTATCCATCGAGAAAGTCGTTACTTCCGAAATATTTTCCAGACCGCTCAAGGCGTCTTCAAGAGGTTTTGCTACCTGTGTTTCCACCGTAGCCGGAGAAGCTCCCGGATACATCGTTGTAACCGTCAGAATAGGCGGTGAGAAATCCGGTAAGAGCTCATAGCTCAATTGATTATAACTTAATAAACCTCCTCCGATCAGAATTGTGAAGATCACAATAATGAAGGAGGGTCTTTTTATGGATAGTTCCGTTAATGTCATGACCCTTTCAATTAGTTGGTTTTAACATTTGAATTATTTTGAAGGTTCACTTGCCCTTTCACAACAATTTGATCGTCTTTTTTAATTCCGTCTACGACCTCGATATAATCTCCGTCTGATGTTCCTGCAGTAAAGTTTGTCAGGATTGATTTCTTGTTACGAACCACATATACCTGTGGATTTTTCGATGAACCAACCAAGGCCAAACGAGGCACAGATAAGGCCGTTTTACTGGTTGAATTTCCGATACGAACCGAACCGTACATTCCTGCCATCAATTCGCGTTTCGGGTTCGGTACAACTACCTGAACTTTGAAGTTGTGCGCTCTGTCGGCTACCACGCTGATGTTTGTGATTTTTCCTTTGAACTCACGGTCTCCGTAAATATCTACACGAACGGATACCTGCTCACCCAAACGGAATTTCATTACATCGCGCTCCGGAACGTTTACAGTCAGTTTCAAGCTTGAAATATCCGTGATCTCAAACAATTGTGTTCCGTTTCCTACGAATGATCCCAAATCAATCATTTTGCGTGTAATCACACCCGCATAAGGAGCTGTAATGGAAGTACTTTTGATTTGTTTCTGGATCTGCTTCTTTTGAATTTCACCGGAACGAACTCCTAATTTTGTTTTTTCAACCTGCACACCGGATACGGCATTTTCTTTTGCCAGGTTGGAATAACGATTATCATCATTCTTGTTTCCTTCCAAACCAACTTCTGCATTATCCAATTGCAACTGAAGCATCTCATCATCTACTTTAGCAAGCAACTGACCTTGTCTTACCTGATCTCCTTCTTCAAACTTCATGCTGATAATCTTTCCGTTTGCATCCGAACCTACTACGTTTTGTCTTGCAGGTTCAAAGGTTCCCAAATAAGAGAATGAACTTTCAAACTGGTGGATTTCAGGAGTAGCAATTTTCACCAAAACAGCAGCTTCCGGGTCATTAATAAATATTTTAGCTTGTACTTCCTTCTGATTCGACTTTAATTTTACAACTACAAGTGCGATAAGAACCACAGCAACTATAACGATTGTGATAACTCTTTTCATCTTTTTTTCGGTTAATCTGTTTTTATTTAATTCCTCCTATGTTTTTTAAATACTCCAACTCTGCCTGACGCAATTTCACGTAAGCAAGAACTACGTTGGTTTGTGCCTGCTGCAGGCTATTGCTTGAATTCACCAAATCATTTGAATCAACGGTTCCTTCATTGTATTGCAATTCGGTTTGTCTGTAAACATTTTCAGCCAATTTCAACTGCTCCTGTGCAATTCCCAACGAGTTGACCTGAATTTCGATCTGCTTTTTCGCATTTTCAGTCTGCATATGCAATTGCTGCTTCAACAAGGCTTCCTGGTTTTCCAGTTTCATGTGATTGATCTTGGTAACTTTTTGTTTGTGGTGTTTTTCCAATCCGTCAAACAAAGTCCAATCCAAACGCAGTCCCAAAAATGCTGACTCGATTCCCGCACGTACATTATCGGACGGTTTCGTATTGTAAGTGTAATTGTAAGCTGCAACAAATGAAAGCGACGGAAGGTAGGCCATGTTGGTTCCTTTTCGTTCTTCATCATTCATGCGAACCTGGGCACTGATCAATTCCAGTTCCGGGTAATTGATGGTAGCGCCATCTACCAGAATGGATTTTTCCACCAAATCATCCGAAGCAAGTGTAATGGTCTGCTCTTCCGGAATTCCGATCAGAATTTTCAACATCATCTCCAACTGTTCTTTGTTTGCCTGAAGTGTCTGTTTCTGATTCACTGAATTCAATCGGTTGATACGCAATTTATCTACTTCCGTTTTGATGACCATTTGTTGTTTCTCCATGGCTTCCATGTTGTGAATCAACTTTTCGATATTGATCAGGTTCGAATCCACGAATGCGATCTGCTTGTTTATCGCCTGGAGGTTAAAGAATACGTTTGCCACTTCCGTTTTGCTGTCGCGTGCCGTCACTTTTTCCTGGATTTCGATCAATTGCTGCTGAATTTTCAAGGTATTGATTCCGGAGTTTAACTGCGGATTGTATAACACTTGCTGCAATTGAACCGTATTTGACAAGTTAAAAGGAACCCCGAAAGCTACAGTAGTATAGGTTCCCGGTGTTCCACCAAACATCGCAGCCGGAATCAACTGTCCGGGAATGATTGCATTGTACTTGTAATCACCAGTAAACGTAACTTTGGGCAGGCGGGCAGCCAGGTATGACGAAATCTGGCTTTTATTCGCTGCTACGTCCAACCGGGAGTTAACAATGGATAAATTCGCTGTGTCCGCCATTCTTAAACATGTTTCAAGGTCTAATATCTGAGCTGAAGCGCCACTTCCAGCTCCTAAAACCATGAGTACACCTAAAAAAACTTTTCTCATCTTAAATCTTTGTTTAAATGAAGTGTTTATTATTTATTTTTTTGGATAAACAAGTATCCGATTAGCATTTCTGTAACATATTGTTTTTGAAGCATTAAACGTTCTGTGTATTGCTCCTCTTCCAGCTTATTGATGTACTTCATCAGAGGTTTTGCCATAAACGGATAATGACAGTTTGCTGTAATCAGCAACATGATATTTGTCAGGTCCATTTTACGGATAACTCCTTTTTCCTGTGCTTCGATCAATTCTTCAAAAACTCCGGTATTCCCTACTTTTTCTAAAATTTTCGCATGATCAAACTCGCATTTATCGCCGCGCGAAAGTTCCGATAAAATAAAACGGGGAATGTCGGGGTGAAGCGTTAAAAATTCGTATTCTTTTTCAATGAAAATGCGCATTTTGGATTCCAGGCTCAGGTCCTTTTTGAAGACTTCAACGGTTGAAAGCATGAAATCTTCCATCACTGCTTCAAAAACCAATTTAAACAACTGCTTTTTGGAACAAAAATAGTAGTTCACCAAAGCCACATTCATTCCTGCTTCTTTTGCAATTTCGCGAGATGTACAACCATCAAAGCCCTTAGCAATAAAGACACTCTTTGCTGCTTCGCGAATCTTTTCTTCTGTGGATTGTTCTTTACTCATAATTTCAAAATCGCCGCAAATTTAAACACAAATTTTAAACAGACGTTTAAAATCTTTTTGTTTAATTGTTAAAATCCGCCAAATACCCTGAAAATAAAGGCGTAAACAAAAGGATGAAGCGTTTAAATCAACCTTTAAGCAAAGCAAATTTGAGTATGAAATATCATATCAACTACGAAAAATCGGTGAATGGTAACCTCAGTAGCGTCAATGGTGGAAATGGCTGAATAAACCGATTAAATACGAGGAATTATGTCCTTAAAACGAATCTCCTGGTTTTATGGTTTTTCTGGATTATCCGGAAAGCTAACAAAAGCACACATCCCTTGCCACCATTGGGTAAATAGATGCATGTCTATCCATCTTTTACGAACCTCTAAAAACAGGAAAACTATTCCGCAGGTCCGTCGATAAAGACGTCAGAACGTTTGTTCTTGAAGTAATACGTCATTGCGAAGCCAATCAACAATGAATGAGTTGGCCCGGCCAGATCTTTGGCAGTATAACCGCCCGATGTCGTTGAACCGATCCGGTAGTTTTGGAAATTGTATCCTGAAATATTATATCCGACAATCCAGCGGTAAGCCACAGCTTCATCCGAAGCCAGGATAATCGAAAATGCAGGTTCGATATAACCGGCAGTTACTTGCTGCGGACCATAACTCTTTGTACCTGTTGTTACGAATCGCTGATTTGCAACTCCGAAACGAACTCCCATTTCCAATCCCAGGCGCGGCCCTACCCAATTCGTCCAGCCCAATTCAATATCTCCGCCCAAAACATGCATTCCACCTCGCATGGAAACAACTTTTTGGTGGTCTACTACAGAACCTTCGTTGATTCCCGGTTCGAAAGGGATTTTATACTCGTTGACCTTGTAATACATGTATCTTGGCCCGAAAGCAACATACCAGTTCTTAAACGGTTTGTACTGAACTCTTGGATGCACGCTGATCAAACCATTCAGGTAATTCTTGAACATTTTGTTCCCCATCCCGATCGGAAGTGTCAGCTCCCCGGTAATACTCCACTTATCGTTTCCGATTTGTGCATTGGAATTCGCAATCAAGGAGAGAATGGAGAACAGCGCAAGAACCTTTTTCATAATACGTGTTTATAAGTCTAAATTTACAAAAAGTATTTCGATGGTTCATCCTCGAATGATAGATAGATCGTAACTTTGCTTCATGATCAGGGGCATTATGTACATCATTCTTTCGGGAATGGCATTTTTTGTGGTGAATTTCTTTGTGAAAATGCTCGGAAACCCTGACAATTCGATTATACCCAACTTGCAAAAATACCCGGCCCATGAATTGGTGTTTTTCCGAAGCCTGGTTTCTTTCACCATCAGTGCGGTCATCATTAAATACAGGGGACTTTCTTTATTGGGAAACAACAGGAG
>NZ_JASLCN010000139.1 GCF_030151805.1 Fluviicola sp. | reverse complement strand
CAGAGAACCTGCTACTGCAAGCTGGGATTTCGAATTCCTGCAATACGACGCTACAATTGCTCCGAATATGCAGTACCTTTCTTTTGGTGTTTTGAATAACGTTGGAATTGAAGCAGTAAAAGTTACAGCAGTAGGAGACGTTCCGAACTTTGTCAACTACCAGGCTCAAACATTCAGCGATGCTGCAAATGTAATCGGGTACAACTGGAAAAATGCTCAAGTTCAACCTGCAGTAGTTGAGGATAGTACGGTTTACTTCGTGAAAACAAAAGACAACAACATCTGGAAATTGGTGTTTACGAAATTTACATCAGGAAGTACAAGTAATATGAACGTATTCTCCAAGCAAAACCTGACAACACTTTCTGTAAACGAATTGGAGAAAGATGTATTCGTATCAGTTTACCCTAACCCTGCTGCAAATGTAGCTACAGTTGTTGTGGATTCTAAAGCAAACACAACGGTGAAAGTGGTAAGTATGACTGGACAAGTTGTTTTCGAAACAGCTGCTTCAAACGGGTTGACAACAACGACAATCGCTACTGAAAACTTCACAAATGGAGTATATTTGGTGCAGGTATCTAATGGCGCTGCAACTTCAACACAGCGTTTGGTAGTTCAACACTAATGAATTGAAAAAATCAAAGATGAAAAAAATTGGATTTCTATTTCTAGGTCTTGCATTTGCAATTGCTTCGTGTAATTCAGGTGCAAAATCCGAAGAGAAAAAAGAAGAAGTAATAGAGAAACGCATTGTTTCTTTGAACGGATCGGTTACAGAAATCATTTACGCAGTGGGTTCCCAAAAGGAACTCATTGGCGTTGATGTAACCAGCACTTATCCTGCAGCAGCGGAGAAATTGACGAACCTGGGACACGTTCGTAAGTTGGCGGTTGAAAGTTTGCTGGCATTGAATCCGACGCATGTTGTGCTATTGGAAGACGAAGTTTCTCCTGATTTGAAATCAAAATTGAAGCAGGCGAAAATCGAATTGGTGACTTTCAAACACCCGAACAGTGTAGAAGAATCAAAAGCATTGGTAAACGAAGTTGCAACATGGTTGGGAAAAGCTGACGCTGCAAAAGAATTGACTGCTAAGATTGATTCGGATATCAAAAGTGTTTCGAAATTGGCTAAAAAACCGAAAGTATTGTTTGTTTATGCACGAGGCGCAGGAACCCTGATGGTTGCAGGTGAGCAAACTCCGCTTGAAAAAATGATTGTTTTGGCAGGTGGTGAAAACGCAGGAAAAGGATTTACCGATTTCAAACCTTTGACCAGTGAATCTGTTATTGCAGCAAATCCTGACGTGATCCTGATGTTTACATCCGGAGCACAAAGTTTGGGGCCTGACGGAATTTTCAATGTTCCGGGAGTGGCTGTAACAAATGCAGGAAAAAATAAAGCGTTGATTCAAATGGATGGTCAGTTATTGAGTGGATTTGGTCCGCGCGTGGCTGAAGCAGTAATTGAATTGAATAAAGAGTTAAAAAAAGTTCAATAGTTCAAAAGTTCAAATGAATAACTAGTGTGAGTTTGAACGATTGAAGAAAAAAAGATACATGTCAAGACAGGGAATAATAGCTCTTTCATTGCTGATTTTAGTGTTAGTTTGCTTTGTTGTCAATCTATCAGTCGGGAATGTTCATGTTCCAATTTCTCATGTCTTCGGCAGTTTGCTCGAAAAAATTGGTTTCGATACTGATTTAAAAATAACGGAGATCGAATACCATGTTGTTTACAACATCCGGTTTCCAAGAGCGGTTTATTCCTGTCTTATTGGTGCAGGATTAGCTGTCTCAGGTGCAGCATTGCAGGGAATATTCAGAAACCCTTTGGTTGATTCCGCTTTGATCGGAATTTCAACAGGGGCTTCCTTGTTTGCATCCTTATTCATTTTGTTCAATGGTTTAGTCCCTTGGTTGATTATTTTCAACGAGGGACTTTCCCTTTCTTTGGTGGCCTTCCTGGGAGCATCTTTTATTGCTTTCATCGTTTACCGCCTATCATTGAGCAATGGTGAAGTGAATTCGTTAACACTCATTCTTGCAGGGATAGCATTGAATGCATTAACTGCTTCATTGACAGGATTAATGAGCTTTTTGGCAACAGATGATCAATTACGTGATCTGACATTCTGGACACTGGGAAGTTTGGGTTCGGCAAACAACGATTCCCTGATTTTATTAGTGATTTTCACACTGGTTCCCATGGCGGTGATTTTCACGCAGGCGAAAAGTCTGAATGTGCTTTCTTTGGGTGAAAGCAATGCGCAATACATGGGATACAAAGTGAAAACGATCAAGGTAACGGTCATCGTTTGTGCAACTTGCATGGTCGGAGCTTCCGTTTCTATGTCGGGTGTCATTGGTTTTGTAGGACTGGTTGTGCCCCACATCATTCGCACGTTATCCGGCCCCAATCACCGATTATTACTACCTTTTAGTGCTTTTTTCGGAGCAATTCTTCTTTCTTGTGCCGATATGATCTCACGAACGATTTTACCTCCGACAGAAGTACCAATCGGAATCATCACAGCGTTGATGGGAACTCCGATATTTATTGCAATTATTTTTAAACACAAGCGTAAGTTTTCAGTGTGATTGAAGCAAAGAACATATCGTTTACGGTGAAAGGAAGACAGATTCTTCAATCAGTTGATTTCACAACAGACAAAGAAGAATTTATTGTCATTCTCGGTCCCAACGGAGCCGGGAAAAGTACGCTTGTAAAAATGCTTTCCAACGGATCCAATCTGAGCACGGGAAGTATTTCATATTACGGAAAAGATTTAAAAAACTGGACCCTGGACGCCTTGTCCAAATACAGAGCATATATGCACCAGGAAAGCATGATCGCTTCCAACTTTACGGTTCGAGAAGTATTGGAAATGGCGCGTTACCGCTATCCTGAATCAAAAAAACACTTCAATAAGCAGATTACGGATAAAATCGTAGAAGAATTGAATTTGGAATCTCTTTTGGACAGTGAATTCAACTTCTTGTCGGGAGGAGAAAAACAACGCGTTCAATTCGGGCGGGTTTTGCTGCAACTGGAGAACGAAGGAGAAATCCAGCCGATCAAATACCTGTTTTTGGATGAACCTTTGAATAATCTGGATGTTCGCTACCAGATTGAATTATTGAAACATGCCCGCAAATTTGTAGATGATAAGCGGGGAACCGTGATTGTCGTGATGCACGACATCAATTTGTGCTATCAATACGCCGACCGCGTGTTATTGATGCAGAGAGGAAAGGTGATTATGGATGGAACAGTGGATGAAGTGATGAGTCCGGAAGTCCTGAGTAATACATACCAGATTGACCTGGAACAAATCCGGTCATTAGATGGAGAGATATTTTACAGACATGTCTCTTATTCATCGAACCTGTTGGATAACAAAATGAATTAAATAACAAACATGGAAACAACTTTGTCCCTAAAAGAAGCTTTCGCACAATTAAAAGAGAGCGAACCAAAATTGAGAATCAGAGAATATGCGAAGCGTTTGAATGCTTCCGAAGCAGAATTAGTTGCTTTGGGGGTTGGAACAACTGCTGTTCGTTTACGTCCTGAATTCGTAGCAATTCTGGGAGAAATTGAGTCGTTAGGTTATGTAATGGCTTTAACGCGAAATGATGAGGTAGTGCACGAACGTAAAGGGATTTACGAAAACTTCAGCACCACGCCGCATGCATCATTGTTTGTAGGAAAAGACATCGATTTACGTATTTTCCCAAGTGCATGGGCATCTGCTTTTGCAGTAACTGAAGGCGAGGATAAACCACGTCACAGCCTGCAATTTTTTACATCTGACGGAGTTGCTACGCACAAAGTTTATCTGGAGTCGAAAAGCAACAAAGAGGCGTATGATGCATTGGTTGCAAAATACAAAGACGAAAACCAGTCTTCAGAATTGGAAATCGGAGCTTTGCTTCCATTGGAAGGCCAGGAATTGCCGGATAGCGAAATCGACGTGAAAGCATTCCGGGAATCATGGATCAACCTGAAAGATACCCATGAATTTTTCGGATTGTTGAAGAGTCACAAACTGACACGTACTCAGGCTTTGCGTTTAGCACCGGATGAAACATATGCGAAGCAAATCGATAACAAAGCATTGAGAAGAGCATTGGAACTGGCTGCTAAAGAGCAGGTTTCAATCATGGTGTTTGTTGGAAATGCGGGAATGATTCAAATTCATACCGGAGAAGTGAAAAACATCGTGGAGCACGGACCATGGATCAATGTATTGGATCCGATGTTCAACCTCCATGCAAAAGAAGACGGAATTGCGCAATCATGGATTGTTCGCAAACCGACAGAAGATGGAATTGTGACTTCTTTGGAGTTGTTCAACGAGAAAAAAGAATTAATCTGTACGCTTTTCGGAGCACGCAAACCTGGAATTCCTGAATTGGAATCCTGGAGAAAATTGGTAGAACAATTGTAATATCATCATGATACAAAAAGCATATTTGCTTCTTATAATGAGTATTCTGAGCGGAATTGTTTCTGCTCAGGATACGCTTTATATCAGCGACGAAGCTGGTGTTGCTGTGCCTTTTGCACAAATTGCCCTGCAAGATATCGCCGCGAAAAAAACGAGTTATGTTCAGTCGAATGATTTGGGAATACTGGTTGTTCCGGCATCCTTTTATTCGACCGGGCAGCAAGTGATTGTGAAGGTCAATACGAATGGATTTCACCAGGAAATTGACACCATCTCAAAAGGAAAAAGTCACAGCATCAAGTTAAAAACGAATGCAAAAGACATTGAAGAGGTTGTAGTTACCGGACAACTTGGAGCAGGATCCCTGACAGGGGCTACCAACAAAGTAAAGGTTATTGACCGCGCGACAATCGAAGCGAAGGGAGCAGTGAATTTACGCGATTTACTTCAGAATGAAATGAATATCCGTATCAGCCAGGACCAGATTCTGGGAAGCGGAATGTCGATGCTGGGGATCAGCGGAGAAGGAGTTAAAATATTAATTGACGGTGTGCCGATTATCGGTCGTCAGAACGGAAACATTGATTTGAGCCAGATCAATCTCTCAAACATCGAACGGGTGGAGATTGTTGAAGGACCATTAAGTACTAACTATGGTAGCAATGCCATGGCTGGTACCATTAATTTGATTACAAAGAAACCTAAGAATAAAGGGTACGATATAAATTTGGGAACCTATTATGAAACGGTTGGAAATTACAACCTGAATCTGGGAGTTACTTCCCGCATCAAGAATCATTCGATCTCTGCTTACGGAGCGCGAAATTTCTTTGACGGATGGACACCGGGAGACAAATGGATTGAATTCCCGAAAAAGGAATTGGCAGATTCAGGCCGGTTCCAGCAATGGAAAATGAAAGAACAGTATTTGGGCGGCTTGAAATATTCCTACCGGTTCAAAAAACTGGAATTGATTCCATCTTTGGATTTGTTCCGCGAAAAGATTGTCAACAGAGGATATCCGCGGGCACCTTTTCAAATTTCCGCTTTTGATGATGAGTACATCACAAATCGCCAGAACGGAGGATTGGAACTGATCGGTTGGTTGAAATCAAACATGAAATTGGATGTGCAGCTGAATTACTCCAATTACAAACGAACAAAGAACTCGTATCTGACAGATCTGACGACATTGGATCGCAAGCTTTTGGCAAATACCGAACAGGATACTTCCCGATTTGTGTTGTACTTCAATCGCGTAACCCTGACGCGTAACAATTCCGATAAGAAGTTCAATTACGAAGTCGGTTACGATATCAATTACGAACAAGGATACGGAAACCGGATTGAAAACCGCAAGAAAGAAATCGGTGATTACGCTGTTTTCGGGACCTTTAACTGGGCTCCGTGGAACTGGTTGAATATCAAACCGGGATTGCGATTCACGTACAATACTTTGTACAAAGAAGCATTTATGCCGGCTTTGAATCTGAAAATAGGGAAGAAGAAACACATTCTTCGCGGAAGTATTGCTTCCGGATTCCGTTCTCCATCCATTAAGGAATTGTATATGGAATTTGTGGATATCAACCACAAAATTTATGGAAATCCGGATTTGAAACCTGAAATTGCCAATCACGTTCAGGGGTGGTACAACTTCAATTGGGATCAGAAGAAGTGGAATTTAGGGTTTGAGCTTTCTGCCTATTACCAGGATATTCACAACCGCATCAGTTTGTCTCAATCACCTAACGGAGCTACTTATAGCTACTTCAATATTGATCAGTTCTATGCGAAAGGAATTCAATCTTTGGTGAAAGCAGGACAGAAGCAATGGAATGTAAACGTCGGATTTAACTACATCGGTACGGCTTCCAATTATTCGAACAGTCGCTTTGCATACTCACCGGAATTGGTTTCAAACGTTTCCTACCAGTTGAAAAACGGAACCACGAAGTTCAGTGCATTCTACAAATACACCGGAAAAGTGGTCGCATACCTGGTGAATGATGATGCTACGATTACACAGCAATTCATCTCGGATTACAGCTTGCTGGATGCCCAGGTGCAGCAATGGTTTTTAAAGAAAACACTGGGCGTTTCAGTAGGAGGCAAAAATCTGTTGAACGTAACGAATATCCGGGCAGGAAGCGGATCAACGGGCGGGGCGCATGCTTCCAGCTCTGGAAGTGCGCCGATTGCATGGGGAAGAAGTTTTTACATCACTGTTACATACCTGATTAAATCGAAGCAATGAGAAAGTGGATTTTGATCGCCTTACTTCCGATTGTAAGCGCATGTTTCAAGAAAGAAATTCCGGTTCAAAAACCGGTTTCAGACGCAACAACCTCCCAGGTTGTGATCGGGTCAGATTATGCAAACCAGATTTATTACGACCTGGAAACAAATACGATTATTCGTCAGAACAACCGCGAGGTTTGGGATCTGGCTTTTGAAGCCGGAGAAAATGGTTTTCATGTCTTGTTGAATGAATCCCGTGTGATGGGGGCTGCAATTTCTTCGGAAACCGATATTACTGCGCTTACAAGCGATGCCGGATTGACATATACCTGGGATTATCATACCGGAAACCTGGATTCCACTGCAATCGGTGACTGGCAAAGTTTGGGTAAAGTGTATGCCATTGATTTGGGAACAAGCCTTGAAGGACTTAATATGGGGAAGAAAAAATTGAAAATTCTCTCTGTTAACGCCACTGAATATGAAATTCAGTTTGCAGATCTGAACAGCACTTCGATCCAGACCTATACAGTTCCGAAATCGACAACTGCCGGATTTACTTACTTATCTATGACCGGAAGTGGTTCTGTCAAAGATATTGAACCGGATAAAGGCACCTGGGATTTGTTGTTTACGAATTATTGCCACGTTTTTGATGCACATACTCCGTATTCTGTTGTCGGAGTTCTATCCAATCGTTATGGAGTAAAAGTACAGGAGGTAAGTATTCCTTTTGCTGATTTGAAGTATTCCGATATCCTGGATGCGAACTTTGAAAACCGTATCAACGTGATCGGATATGACTGGAAAGTATATGATTTCGATACCGGAACGTATAGTGTGAAGAGTAACCGTACGTTTGTTGTGAAAACAATCAACGGGCGTTATTTCAAGTTGCGTTTTATCGACTTCTATGATGACGGCGGAGTGAAAGGAGC
>NZ_JASLCN010000095.1 GCF_030151805.1 Fluviicola sp. | reverse complement strand
AAATGTTATTTCCGTATGCAGACAGATTTCGGAAAGCAATAATGACATTCGCCTGGCCAACATAAGGAGTCAGATTCACCGTTTCCGATCTCCACTGAGCGGCAGTTGTTGGAGCAAAAGCACTTGTGGTATTCGTAGTAGTAGCCAATGTAGCTCCCGATTTGGAGTAAACACTCGTAAATGTCAACCCGCAATCTGTAGAAACCAACACTTCCAAACCATCCGTACTTGCATTATTGTATCGTGCATAGGCCACATCAAATACCATTTGAGCAGAAGAATACCCCGTAAAGATCAACGGTTTTATTCTCACGACATCATCGTCTGCATCATTGAACTGGTAATTATCAAACCACATCGAATTTCCGGCAGTCGGAGTCAATCCGACAGTCGCTGAACGCGCCCAGGTTGTAGTGGAATTATTGGCATTTTGAATACTCCATCCCGTTGGCGGGAAAGTAGCTGTTCCAAACCCTTCCGTCAATGGCAAAGCTGATGCTGTAGATGAAATCACGGTGATGTACCCCGTTTTTGTTTCCGTATCCGAACCATTTGCATTCGTTGCAACAAGCGTTACCGCGTAGGTTCCGGCTGTGTTATATGTTATTGTTGGATTGGTTGCCGTGGAAGTAGAAGGAGTTCCTCCTGTAAAAGTCCATGCATAAGAAGTTGAAAGTGTAGACAGGTTGGTAAAAGTAATGGAAGATCCCTGGCAAATAGTTGTTTGTGATGCCGAAAAATCCGCCACCGGAGGACTCACGATTCCAAAACCATTCAGCACAAAATTATACGTTCCCTCATCACAATCGTTCGTTCCGAATTGAATGTTCCCGGTGAAGTTTCCGGCAGCATTCGGCGAAAAAACCACCGTTAAAGTCGTGGTAGAACCAGGAGTCACGGTTGTTGTTCCGAAACCTGTCCCCAGGGAAAATCCTGTTCCGGTTACCGTAATCGGGTTCGTCAAGGTCAAATTGGTTGTTCCGGTATTCGTGATCGTAAACGTAGCAGTTGTCGATCCTCCGACCTGCGTATTGGCAAACGTGTAAGCTCCGCCATCAAGAACCTCAAGTCCTGCGGAAGTCAATTGAATCTCTCCGGGGGTCGTTCCTTCGAACTTCACGTTATCAATAAAGATATTGTTCCCGTTTGCAGAAACTCCTCTGAAACGGAACCGGAGATTTTTAGAAGTTGTACCAACATACGACATCAAACTGATGGTTTCTGTTCGCCAGTCGGAAGCTGCTGTCGGGAAATACTCCGTACCAAGAATCGTTGCATTTTGATACAAATACGGAGTTGTATTTCCTGTTTTACTGTAAACATTCGTCCAGGTAACACCACAATCCGTAGAAATCTGAACAATCAACTGATCGTTTGAAGCCGCAACACGTTTTCGGTATGCCACATCGAATTTCAAAGTTGCCGCAGTTGCATTGCACGGCAATAAAAATACCGGAGTATACAAATCTTCATTCGATGTAGAGCTATTTCCATAACACGGAACCTGCGCCATATTATTCGTGAAAGTTCCTGTTGAAGAAACTCCTGAAGCCGGAGACCATTTAAAACAATCTGCATTTACGTTATCAATGCGCCACTTAACATCCGGCGGAAATGACTGACCTTCGAAATCCTGCGTATAATTCGGCATGATTCCGTTTGAAACCACAAAATCAATTCCCGAAGTATCGTAAACCGCATACGGATCTGCTACTCCGTTCGGCAAAGTCGAATAAGCTCTGAAGGAATGTGTCCCCAGTGTAGCCGTAAATGCAGGTAAATTAACTGTTGCGGAAGCATTCGGGCTCAAATTCCCGGTCCAGCTGAAAGTAACCGGAGTTCCGTTATCTATTTTATAGGAAATTGTCGCAGCGGTTAAGTTATTCGAACCGCGATTTCTCAATTGCACACTTGGAGTGATTGCGCCTGCACAATTATCACCGATCGGTGCAAACACATCCGTCACGGAAGCATCACTCGGATTCGGAGGCGTACAGGCATCTGAATTGATTAACGCAACCCGCATCGGTGAACCTTCCAGCACAGCCCTCATGCGTTGTTTCTGATCGTTGGTAAACACGCTCATACAAAGATCATCCGTGTAATCCATGTAATTCTCAATCATATCCGGTCCCTGATCAGGTGCTGCCGTACAGGAGTTTTGCCCGGTCGGACAACCATAATTCGCTGCATTGGCAGTTGGTGTATCATTACAGTAATCCGTTGCACTACAGTTTCCATCTCCCCAAATATGACGCAATCCAAGCCAGTGGCCGATTTCATGCGTTGCAGTTCTTCCC
This sequence comes from Fluviicola sp., assembly GCF_030151805.1. Lineage (GTDB taxonomy): Bacteria > Bacteroidota > Bacteroidia > Flavobacteriales_D > Crocinitomicaceae > Fluviicola. The sequence continues at coordinate 3,859 of NZ_JASLCN010000095.1, read as the reverse complement.
TGGTTGTAGGGTGCGGGATATCCCGTAACAGAACTTTTCCCGATTGAATTATAGAGAAAAACAACTCCGTCCGTCGCAGCAGCAGGAGTTCCGCAACCCATTCCACCAAGCGGTGATTGAGGAAACTGCGCATATCCCAGGATTCCCCCGCTGATGTTACACAACCAGATGTTCATGTATTTATCCGGAGACCAGCCTCTTGTAGCTGTCGGAGTTCCGTTATTATAAGTATACGTTTTGATGGTTGCATCAATATAGGTCGTTGAATAAGGCGGTGTGGAGAAGTTTGCTGTAGAACGGTTGATCCGGTTTACACCATTTTCTCCGTTTGGAAAGGCAGAACCGTCCGGTCTTCTTTTCGCCAAACAAAATTCGATTTGAGTATCTGCTCCAACCGGGTTTGTATTCCAGCCGTTTGTTCCGAACATGCGGCGAAAATCTTCATTCAACACGTCAATCTGTGATTGGATTGCGGCATAACTGACATTGGTTCCAGAACCAACAGCTTCGCCGTTATGAATCACGTGAACAACGACCGGAATCTGGTATACTCCTCCGATAATTTTTCCGGCAACAGGAGTACTGAGTTCCGACTGAAGCCATTGTTCAAATTGAGCACTTGATTCTAATTCCGGGTGGTTGGCATGCAGAATCGCATCATTTTCATCCGTGTAACACCGCACTACACCATTTGTTTGGCCCGATACCCCACAAGAGAGCACCGTGAAAAACAAACATGCGACGAATGCACGTAGTTTTACTCCGTTAGTTTCCATAAAGCAGTTTTATCATTTGAACGAATGCCCTTAATCCTTAAATGGAAATAACTGATTTAGAGCACCCAATTCTAGTTTTAGCGAACCAATGATAGTAAAAAAAAGCTGATTGACAAACTTTTAGAGTTTAAATATTAACATTGACTTATCAACAATGTTTAATTCTATTCAAACATATCTCCAAGCATACTCTCGCCTGCCTGACCTATAAACGGAACATATTTTTTTTCACCCCGAATAGCTGAAATAAGGAGCATTAACCAAACCAAAAAGAGTACGATCGAGATCACATTAATCAGGATCACACCAATGAATGGAATAAAAAACAAGATGGTATCGACAATACTTACTGCTGCTCCAACAAGCATCAGAATAAGCATTTGTCTTAAATGAAAGGCCGTAAATTTACGCTCTTCCCCCTCAGTTGAGGAAACTTGGACAAGTGAAATAATCCAACCTATCAAAGTGCAATAACAAATAATTGCATTGGTTTTATTAAGTGAGTTTGAATCCATGGTGATATAAGTAACACTAAAATAGATTGTTAATTATATTTCCGGCTCAAAAATTAGTGAATAGTGAATTTAAATGACTGGATTTCAATTATTCTCCAAAAATCGACGAAACAAATTCTTCTTTATGGAAAACCTGCAAGTCTTCAATTCCTTCTCCGACACCTATAAATCGAACAGGAATATTCATTTGGTCCGAAATACCGATCACAACTCCTCCTTTTGCCGTACCATCCAGTTTTGTGATGATCAAACCGGTCAATGAAGTAGCGAGCGCGAATTGTTTTGCCTGTTCAAAGGCATTTTGTCCGGTCGAACCATCCAAAACCAATAAAATCTCATGCGGTGCATCCGGAACAACCTTCTCCATCACACGCTTGATCTTGGAAAGTTCGTTCATCAGGTTCACCTTGTTATGCAAACGTCCGGCAGTGTCGATAATCACAACGTCAGCTCCCTGAGCCTTTGCAGAACTTAAAGCATCAAAAGCAACCGAAGCAGGATCTGCTCCCATTCCTTGCTGAACGATCGGAACTCCTACTCTTTCAGACCAGATAATCAACTGATCAACCGCTGCAGCACGGAATGTATCGGCAGCTCCTAGAACTACTTTTTTTCCTGCTTTTTTAAACTGGTTCGCCAATTTCCCGATCGAAGTTGTTTTTCCAACTCCGTTCACCCCTACAACCATAATCACATGCGGATTTCCATTGTGGTTCGGAATATGATATTCTGTTGGCCCGTCCGTATCATTTTCAGATAACAAACTTGCAATTTCTTCTTTCAGAACGCGGTTCAACTCATCCGTTCCAACGTATTTGTCTCTGGAAACGCGTTCGTTGATCCGGTCGATAATTTTCAAGGTGGTGTTTACACCGACATCGGAGCTGATCAGAATTTCTTCCAACTCATCCAAAACCTCATCATCTACACGGGATTTACCAACCAATGAACGAGTTAGTTTACCGAAAAAACTTTCCTTTGTTTTTTCAAGTCCTTTATCGAGTGTTTCTTTATTCTCCTTGGAGAACCAACCAAATAATGCCATAGTTCAAAAATACAAAAACCCCGAAATAATTCGAGGTTTAAAAACAATATCGCGTTTACAACTTTTAAAGAATTAGGCTTTAGTAAACCACTCTTTAACTTTATCGTTGTGTACAATCTCTTCTTTGAATGCGAAAGAACCTGATTTCTCAGACTTAACCATCTTGATTACTTTCGTATGCTCTTTTCCTCCACCTTTTTGTAGGGATGCTACTACTTTCTTAGCCATGACTTAATTTTTTAAATATTATCAATCAATCCGCAGTGGCGGATTGCTTACTTAATCTCTTTATGAACCGTGTAACGCTTCAAGATCGGGTTGAATTTTTTAATTTCCAAACGATCAGGAGTGTTTTTACGATTTTTCATCGTAATGTAACGGGATGTTCCCGCCATTCCAGATTCTTTGTGCTCAGTGCACTCTAAAATAACCTGGATTCTATTTCCTTTTGCTTTCTTAGCCATTTTCTTAATTCTTTATGATTGAACCACTTTTGTGACCGAATCCGGATTTACTTTAAAAAACCTTTTTCACGTGCTTCTTTCAAACACGCAGAAATCCCTTTCTTATTAATTGTTCTCAACGCAGACGCAGAAATCTTTAATGTAACATACATATCGTCTTCTGGTACGTAGAACTTCTTAGTTAACAAGTTCGGGTAAAACTTGCGTTTTGTTTTGCGGTTTGAGTGAGAAACGTTGTTCCCTACCATTACCGACTTTCCTGTTAATTGACAAACTCGTGACATTGTATTTTATTTTTCCTTATTCTAAAAGCGGGTGCAAAGAAAAGCAAATTCCAACAATTAAGCAACATTAATCATTCTTTTTTTCAATATTTATTCCTAAAATTTCGCAGCGCAACAAATTTAGAGCCGTCAACACGGTCATTTGGACTGTTCTGTGTCTGTCCGTCCCGAAAAGAAATTTTCTGGAAATTTTTCTCTCCGGTCCGTCAATTGCAATCCAAACGGTTCCAACCGGTTTTTCTTCACTTCCGCCAAGCGGTCCCGCAATTCCCGAAACGGAGATCGCCCAGTCTGTTCCCAAAACCACTTTTCCACCCGAAGCCATTTCAAAAACCGTCTCCTCCGAAACAGCTCCGAAACGTTCCAAAGTACTTTCCTGCACATGCGCCAATTTCGTCTTCAACTCATTACTATAAGTAATCAAACCTCCAAGCACATAAGCCGACGAACCGGAAATGCTTGTCAGCTTCGCCATAACAGCTCCTCCTGTACAGCTTTCAATCGTTCCGACAGTTTCTTTTCGCTCCTCTAAAAGCTTCCCTACAACCTCCGCCAAAGTCTCTTCCTCTTCACCATATACATAAGCCGGAATCATTTCCTTTAATAAAGACCCGAAATAATTCACCCGTTCCTGGTCGCCGGTACTGGAACTGATGCGCAGTTTCACCATTCCCGGAGAAGGCAGGTAAGCCAGGTCCAAACCTTCTTCGCGCAATTGGTTTTCCCAATCTTCTATGCGTTCGGCTAAAAAGGATTCTCCGATTCCCTGTGTCAG
>NZ_JASLCN010000347.1 GCF_030151805.1 Fluviicola sp. | reverse complement strand
CCAACGTCTCATTTCGGTTCAATTCAAAAGAAATACCTTTTAACACTTCGATTTCAGAACGCTGAGGATAAGAAAAATGTACGTTTTCAAAGCGAATAGAACCGTCGATATCCGGAGTGTTTGTTCCTTTAAATAAATCACTTTCACTGCTTTCGTTGATAATGTCCATCAATTTTTCCGTCCCACCGATTGTTTTCTGAATTCCGGAATAGAAATCAGGTAAAGAACCGATACTGGCAGCCATCAGCAATGTTACCATTAAGAAAGAATACAAATCGCCGCCGCTTAATTCAGGATTTGTTCCCTGCGTCATTAACAATCCCTGCCAAACGATGAAAACGATCGACCCGAACATACAGAATACCATAAAGGAAATGAACAAACCTCTCCAGATTCCGCTTTTGATATTTAAGCGACGAATTTCTTCAATGGATGATTTGAAACGTTTGAGGAGGTAATTCTCATTCGTGAAAGCCTTGATATTTCCGATTCCCGTTAAGGATTCTTCGGCAATGGCATTGGAAGTTGCTGTTTGATCCTGCGCTTCTTTAGACAAACGCTTGATGAAACGTCCGAAAAGAACCGCAACGATCATAATTACCGGCACGGTAGAAAGCATGATCAAGGACAATTTCCAGGACACAAAAGTCAAATAAGCGATTCCACCGATGACCATCACGATTTGTCTGAAGAATTCTGCAACAGTCGTCCGGAGTGTTTCCTGGATTTGAGTAATGTCCGAAGACAATCTGCTGGTCAATTCTCCGACCGTATTCTTGTTGAAGAAATCCATCGGAAGGTGAAGCATTTTTTGAAAAACGTCGTATCTCAAATCACGAAGCGCCTTTTCAGTTACGTTGGTAAATAAGACTACACGGAAATAACTGAAGATCGCTTGTCCACCGAAGAGTGCAAATAAAGTAATTGCAACAGTTGTGATGTTGGACAAATCAATTGCTTTGATGGCTTCGGCCATACTTGTTTGAGAACCGGTACTTAATCCGAGCAATTGTCCGAGAAGAATCGGGAAGATCAGTCCTACCGAAGTAGATAAAACCAAAAAGATCCATCCGATCCCGTATTCGAAACGGTAGGGCTTTAAATAGTGAAAAAGTTTGCGTGCTTTTTTATAGCTGTCGCGGGTTAGTTGAATCTTTTCCTTCTTCGCTTGTTTTGGTCGCAACATCTTTATTCCTATTTTTGTGTTACAAAAGTAATAGGAGAGAACCTTTAACAAACTTTTTTTTCGAATATTTTCGATTAAAACTTGAAAAATTGGAAAATGTACCTATCTTTGCACCCCATTCTGACAAATGTCTGACATTTCAAGGGATTTAAGAAAGCAATAAGAACATTCGAATAAAGTATAGATCATGAAAAGAACGTTTCAACCGTCTGTAAGAAAGAGAAGAAACAAGCACGGATTCCGTAGCCGAATGGCAACTAAGAACGGACGTAAAGTATTAGCTGCGCGTCGTCGTAAAGGCCGTAAGAAATTGACAGTTTCAGACGAAGGTTTCCACAAGCGTTAATCGCCGGGATTCGTTCCTCATTAAGATATAAGCCATCTTTTCGCAAAAGCGGAGAGGTGGTTTTTTTGTTTGGTAAAAATTCTTTTTCACTTGTTTTCTGAATTAGATACCCTAAGTTTGTTGCAATCAAATTTTACTCCATGCAAAAGATAGATTTTCGTTCAGATACCGTAACCAAACCTTCCAGAGAAATGCTGGATGCCATGTTTCATGCTTCAGTTGGAGATGATGTATATGGCGAAGATCCGACGGTAAATGAATTGCAGGGATTTGCAGCAAATCTGTTCGGGAAAGAAGCCGCATTGTTTTGTGCAAGCGGAACACAAACAAACCAGATTGCGATCAATATTCATGTGAAGCCGGGCGGAGAAGTGATTTGTCACGAAGACAGCCATGTGTATAAATACGAAGGCGGTGGAATTGCGAAAAACTCAGGAGCTTCCGTTCGTTTACTTCAGGGAAACCGTGGACGATTAACAGCTTCTGATATTGAAAAATGGATTATGCCGGACGACGTTCATTTTCCGGTAACTCAGCTGATTTCACTGGAAGATACGGCCAATCGCGGTGGCGGAGCAGTGTATGATTTTGCTGAAATTCAAAAAATTGCTCAATTGGCAAAAAGCAAGCAAATTCCCCTGCATTTGGATGGTGCTCGCGTTTTCAATGCCTTGGCAGTGAATGGTGTTGATTTGAAAACCTACGCAGCTCAGTTCGATTCCATTTCGATTTGCCTTTCGAAAGGATTGGGAGCGCCGGTTGGTTCCTTGTTGATCGGAACAAAGGAGTTTATTCATCGGGCGAGAAGAGTGCGTAAAGTGATGGGAGGTGGAATGCGACAGGCCGGTTTTTTAGCCGCAGCCGGACTTTTTGCCTTGAAAAAGAATGTTGCCCGCTTGGATCAGGATCACAAGCACGCGAAGCAATTGGAAGAGGCTTTTTTGAAATGCAATTGGATTGAAAACAGTTTACCTGTCGAAACAAACATATTAGTGCTAATTTTGAAAGAAGAATCCGAACGGGATCATTACATTCAAAAACTGGCGGATGCGGGAATCAACGTTTCTTCATTCGGTCCGGGAATGATTCGTTTGGTGACACATTTGGATCTTTCCGAAGCAGACATATTAAAGACCATTGAGCAATTAAAACAACTATGAAGCTATTCGCGCCATTTTTCTGTTCCGCATTTATCCTGATTTTACTATCGTGTACAGACACGAAAAAAGATACGGTTACTTTGGATGAAATTTCGCATACAACGGATAAGTTCAAGGATGTGAAGGATACGAAAGAGGTTCAGTCGATCAAAGATCAAAAACCGAAAAGTGCTTATTTCCTGGCGGCTTTTGATTCCATTTACAAAGAGGCTTCCTGGTTCAAATTGGATAGTATGCTCTTTCCGGATCGTTTCGGACCTTCCAAACTGGAGAAATGGTACCTCCTGAATCAAAAAGACAGTTTGGTGGCTTTGCATTATGAATTCAAAGACAGTTTGAGAACCAAAAACGCGTTTTTTAACTGGATTGATTGTTACGGACCAAAATGTCTTTCCTATCAGGTAGGTTCACAGTTTAAGAAACAAAGCAGGAACTCCCTGTTTTTAGTCGGAGCGAATGATTTGGTTTATATGGAGTCGAAGTTTACCATTTCATCTAAAAAAATGATTGAATTGCTGAACGAGAAAAAAGAAGATCAGAACTGGATGTATATCGTTGAAATTCCGGCAAGAAGCAAAACCCGCTGGTCGGCCATGAAAGAAGGGGAATTGAAAGAATTAATCGGACATTAAGATTCTAAGACATCAGGATATGAAGACAAAATCCACGTCCTGAAATTCTAAAATCTGGAAGTCCTGAAATCAAAATAAAAAATGAAAGTAGTAAACAGAGGATACATTTACGTAGAACCAAAACAAGCCTTTTGTGATTGGGCAAAACAACACGACCCGGAATTTGATTTCGATGAATCGGATGACCTGGAAGGAAACTTGTACCTGATAGAAGAAGATTTTTTCGAATACGAGCCGTTGGTTGAATCACATTTCAAGAAAATCATGAAAAATGAGTGTTTGGCGGTGGTTGATTCGGAAGAAGAGTTCCCGAAACCAACCCTGGAATTGTTTTTGGAATGGTTTACGATCCGCATTGGTTCAAGCGTGTTCGATACACAAAAAACAGATTTGGAAAGCGACAAGTTGTAAGGTTCGTTTTACCGACTCTGAAAATCAATTCACCGAATTTAAATAGTCAAGTTTCATAAATTCAATTTAATTTCGCTCCGTAATTGATGATTATGAAGTATATACTATTACTTATTAGTTTGTTTCCACTATTCCTGATCGCACAAACCACGGTCGAAGGAACGGTGCTGAATCAAAGTGGCAAACCGGTTTTCATGGCAACGGTGTTCGTGAAAGGAACCACAGACGGTGCTCAAACAGATGAAAAAGGATTTTACAAACTCACAACCAAGGCAACGGGTAAACAATCTTTGTTGATTCGTGGAGAAGAGATCGAAGAACAGATAGTGGAGGTGAACCTGAACGGAACACCGCTTGTTCAGAATGTCAAAGTGCGTGCAGCGAAAGTAATCGAAGAAGTTGTTATTTCGGCAGGAACGATGTCTGCATCCAATGACCGCAATGTGGCCATTTTGGATCCTTTGGATATCGTGACAACAGCCGGCGGGCAAGGAGATATTGCAGGAGCAATTCAGACGTTGCCGGGAGTTCAGCGAAACGGAGGAGATCAAACCGGTTTAATGGTTCGTGGAGGAGATGTCAGCGAAACATCCTTTATTATTGATGGTTTGGTGGCTCAAAACGCTTTCGGAAGTTCTGTTCCCGGAGTTGCCCAAAGAACCCGGTTTAATCCCTTTCAGTTTAAAGGAACGGCTTTCAGTACGGGAGGATATACCGCTCGTTACGGACAAGCACTTTCTTCCATCCTGGATTTGAGTACGCTCGATTTACCGGATCAAACCAATATCAACATCGGGGCTAATTTTGCCGGAATTTTTCTCGGAGGTTCGAAACTGATGGAAAACAGTGCGGTTGAGTTTACCGGTTTTTACCAGAATTTATCACCGTTTTTAGCATTGGCAAAAGCAAATGTCAAGTTTTATGAAGCTCCGCAGGGCTTTGGTTTTTCCGGGCGTTATGTAGCAAAAACATCTACACGTGGAATGTTTAAAACGACATTCAATCAGAGCTACAACAGTTCCGGTTTGGAAATCCCGAATCCGGGAGTTGCCGGACAAAATATGCGTTTCGGATTGAAGAATCAGAATACGTATGTAAACACGACGTTCAATAATTATATCAATGATAAATGGACGTATTATGTCGGTTTTTCATTGAGTAATAATGACGATGATATCACCTGGGATACCTTGGTTTCAACCCGGAATGACAAGCGTGTTCAGGGACGGGGAGAAATGGTTTACACGCAAAGCAATCGGTTCAAGTTACTCATCGGAACGGAATTGCAGCATTTTCAATACCGCCAAACCTTCGATACGCTGACAGGGCAATTTGCAGAAATGCTGAGCGCGGGATATGTGGAGGCAGATATTATTCCTTTCCGGAATTTTGCGATTAAGCCCGGAGTCCGTGCAGAATATTCCAAATTATTGGCAAAAGGAAACATTTCACCGCGTTTGGCCATGGCGATCAAAACCGGTAAAACCAGTCAGATTTCTCTTGCTTCCGGATATTTCTACCAGTTAGTTTCCCAAAATTACCTGATGCAGGGATATCGCCCGGATTTTCAGGAAGCATTGCATTTAATGGCAAATTACCAAATCATCGCGAAAAACCGGATCTTCCGTTTGGAAGGTTATTACAAATCGTATGACCAATTGGTACGCGAGCAGGGAGTTCCGTATACACCGAATGCATTCCGATTCAATTATGGAATGGTCGATAACAGCGGTTCCGGTTACGCACAGGGAATTGACGTTTTCTGGAGAGACAAGAAAAGTATCAAGAATTTCGATTACTGGATCTCCTATAGTTTCATTGATACAAAAAGACTATATCAGAACTACGTTGCGAAAGTAACTCCTGATTATGTTTCGGATCACAACCTGAATGTGGTGATGAAGTATTTCTCCATGAAACTTCAAACCAGTTTTTCCATGACTTACAGTTATGCAAGCGGCCGACCATATTACAATCCTGCCAATACGCGTTTCTTGGGGGATCGTTCTCCGGATTATCACAACCTGGCGTTTACGGCGGCATATTTAACAACAATTAAAAAGATGTTTACGGTCTTTTATATTAGTTTAGACAACATTACAAATCAACACAATGTGTTGGGATACAGATACAGTTATGACGGAAGCCAGAGATATGAGATGAAACCACCGTTTTATTTCAATATTTTCTTCGGATTCAACATGTCATTGAAAGAGTTTAACAAAGACGAGCTTTAATTTTAGAATATGAAACAAGTAATTTTATCAGTGGTTTTAGCATTTACACTTCAAGCAAATGCACAGGATGAAGCAATTGTGAATGAATTGGCTCCTGTTTGTGCGAACCTGGATTCCTTACACACACTGGAAGCATGGAAAGCAAAATCCGATGAATTGTCGGCATTGAAAGAAAAGTATCCGGACAGCTGGATGACGATTTATTACTATGCTTATGCGAGTATTCAATTATCGTATTTCGAAACTTCTTTGGGGCTGAAAGATGCCTTTGTAAATAACGCAGAAGATCAGTTGGCGAAGCTGGAAGAAAAATGTCCGTTAAAAGATGAAGTGTTTATCATGAAAGCAATGGTTGCCAATGCGCGTATCGGGGCAGATCCTGAAAACCGCTGGCAGAAGTACGGGAAAATCTTCGAGGACAATTTAAAAGCGGCAAAAGGAGTCAATGAAAACAACCCGCATATCTATTTGTTGAAAGGAATTGCAACATTCTACACGCCGAAAATGTTTGGTGGAGGAGCAAAAAATGCGAAAACGTATTTCGAAAAAGCGCAGTCTAAATACGATTTGATCACATACACCAATGTTGATAAACCTTATTGGTGGGGAAGAAGTACCTGTGGTTATTTCTTCGGAGAAATTGAGAAAGAATTAGGAAAATAAAAGGCCATCGAGCGAAGTCGAAATGGTAGGTAATTCTGTTGTGGGATACGATGCATCGGGAATTAATCCTGATGCACACCCATTCTTGTTTTCTCCCACAAATGCACAGATAATGAGAGGCACTTACCAGTTGGGAGGTAGCCCCAAAAGCATTTTTAAAAATATGACTTGTCCGAGAGTTTAGGTGATGATTTCTTAGAAGAATACTATTTAGAAGCTTATCTTTTCCATAAAACCGTGGAATGCTTGAAAGTAGTTTGTAAAGCCCTATAGATTG
>NZ_JASLCN010000057.1 GCF_030151805.1 Fluviicola sp. | reverse complement strand
CAGGAATTATCGGACCGAACGGTTCAGGGAAATCGACTTTTCTAAAAGGAATCCTGGGAATAACACCGATAAAAGAAGGGCAGGTTTCTTTCTTTGGCAGCAGTTTTGAAAAATTTCGCTCAAAAATCGCCTATGTTCCTCAACGGGAATCCATTGATTGGGATTTCCCGATTACCGTTGAAGAAGTGGTCGAAATGGGACGGATTACCCCAAAGAAATGGTGGGCAAGAACAACTTCTGCCGATAAGGAAATCGTAAAAGAAACCCTTCGAAAAGTGCAGCTGGCTGATTTCTCTACACGACAGATCGGACAGCTTTCCGGCGGACAGCAGCAACGCGTATTTTTAGCGAGAGCTTTGGCCCAGGAAGCAGAATTAATCATTATGGATGAACCTTTCGTTGGGATTGATATGGCTTCTCAGGAGGCAATTCTGACAATCGTGCGGAAATTGAGGGATGCCGGAAAAACAATCGTTATCGTACACCATGATTTATCCATTGTGGCTCAGCATTTTGACGATGTGATCCTGTTGAACAAAAAACTGATTGCCAGCGGTTCGAAAGAAGAAGTTTTAACTCCGGAAAACATCGAACAAGCTTACGGAATGACATTTCTGCTGAATAAGAATAAACAGTAAGATGAATTTAGAAACGTTGAAATGGATTTAAGTATTTGGATTGTATTTATCGGGACGGCATTGATCGGCATTTGCGCGGCTTTGGTGGGAACATTTACTTTCCTGCAAAAGAAATCGCTGATCGGAGATGCTATTTCTCATTCCATTTTGCCCGGAATTGTATTGGCTTATATGGTATCGGGACAGCGAACCACCTGGATTCTGATGCTCGGAGCTTTTTGTGCAGGATGGCTGGCAACACAGCAAATTTCCTGGCTGCAGCGAAAAACCAAACTAAAATCCGATGCAATTGTTGCAGCAACACTCAGTATCTTTTTTGCATTCGGTTTGGCTTTGCTGTCTTATATCCAGGGAAGACCTGATGACGGACAAGCGGGATTGAGTGATTTCCTTTTCGGGAAAATTGCGGCTTTGGATCTTCAGGATTTGTATTTGTTTCTCGGTGTCTCCATCGTGATTGTTACAACCGTTTTCCTGCGTTACAGAGTGATGTTCAGTTTTGCCTTTAACAAAGAATTTATGATCAGTAAAGGATTTTCCCTGCGCTGGAACGATTTTATTTTAAATTCAATGACAATCCTGGTGGTCGCGATGGGAGTTCAGGCTGTTGGTGTTGTATTGATGTCTGCACTTTTAATCATTCCGGTGTTGTCTGCGAGAATGCTGACTTATCGCTTAAGCCGGATTCTGACTTTCGCGTTGCTTTTCGGAACCTTCTCGTCCTTATTAGGATCTTACATTTCCATTTTAGGAAAGAATATTCCGACCGGTCCGTGCATTATCATGGTTTTAAGTGCTTGTGCAATTGTGGTTGCGATAACAGTAAAAATCCAATCAAAAGGGAAGAACTATGGAAAATGATGTGTTGATGATATTGACCGCTTGTTCTGTTGCTATTCCGGCATCATTACTGGGCGTTTTGCTGGTTTCCAAAAGTTTGGTAATGGTGGGAGATGCCATTTCTCACGCCGTTTTGCCTGGAATTGTTGTGGCATATTTACTAAGCGGAACAAGAGATTCCGGACCGATGCTTTTGGGAGCGGCGGCTACCGGTTTTCTAACGACTTTTTTGATTGATTTCCTGAGAAGAAAATGGCGCATTCAGGAAGATGCGGCAATTGGATTCACCTTTACTTTTTTATTCGCGATCGGAGTGTTGCTGATTGCCATTTTTGCCGGAAAAAACAGCGATCTGGATCAGGAATGTGTCTTATACGGAGATTTGGAAACCTCCATCCTGGATCAGGTAATTATCGGCGAATACCTGTATGGAACAAGAGCAATCTTACAATTATTGCCTTTGACGGTTGTTTTACTTTTAGTGATCGTTTTGGGATTCAAAGGCTGGAAAGTCTGGGCATTCAATCCGCATTTCGGATCATTCATCGGGATTCCGATGCAACTCTTCCATTTAACTTTGATGCTACTTTTAAGTGTTCACGCCGTATTGAGTTTTGAAAGTGTCGGAGTGATCCTCGTAATTGGTTTATTGGTTCTTCCTGCGGCAACAGCATTGCAATTTTCCAAAACATTGAGCAGAACTTTTATCTATTCTGCATGCATAGGAATAGTATCATGTGTCCTTGGAGTGTTGCTTGGAAAATGGATCAATATTTCCATCTCACCACTGGTAGTTTGCGTAAATGGGTTGATTTTTATGCTTTCTGTATTGCTTTCCCCTTATGGGAAAAAAGTTGGAAATCGAAGAAGTAGTAATGAATCGAAATTTCAAGAATACAAGAATCAGGGAATTATTTGAACAAAAAAAAGTGAATAATAGTTGTCAATTCAATATTCTGATGTACCTTTGCTTCGAGAACAACAATTTTTCATAGTTGTTAGTTTTGGGTTTTATAGTTTTAGCATGGTTTAGCAAAAAGAGGAGTAAGTTACATTGAATTTACTCCTCTTTTTGTTTTTGATTGTTGCAGGTTCTTCATTTTTTTGTTTCTTTAGCGAACATTCTACAACACTTATGAAGATCAAACTAATAATCCTTACCCTTTTAGCGTATTCTTATTCATTTTCTCAAACTCAGGGTGTAGCCTTTCCAACTGTTGGAAAAGGAGTGGCAACTCCATTTGTGACAGATTATCATGCATTGGGAATCAATACATCGGCACTTGGATGGCGTCCGAGATATGCAGGCAAAAAATTTACCACCGGAACTTCTGAATTTGCATTTGGTATTTCATCGGATTCTTTGAATTCGAAAAAACTGCAGAACCTCACAAAAACACTCTACAATGCTGCTCAGCATAAAAATCCGAATGAGCTTGATTACAAGCGGCAAATGCAGGCCGTTGGCGATTATGCAGAAGCGGGAGTAGCCATTAATTTTGATTATAACTGGCTGGGATTTTCATACTACGGTGAAAAATTCGGAGGAATTGCCTTCAATATTCGCGAAAGCTACAGCTGGTATTCTAAAATGAATGCTAAAACAACCGATTTGCTATTCCGCGGAAAATTATCTTCGATCTTTGACTCTTTAACAGTTGTTTATGGTTCGGACACTTCCAGAATTGCGAATAACGCCAACATTTCCCAGGATTCTTTGGGGCATGTTATCAGCGGATCTTTGAATGTTCCGATCCGGATCAGTGAATTGACGAAAGGAACGCAGATCCAAATGGTTTGGAACAGAAGTTACAACATCGGTTACGGGCGTAAATTATTCGGAAGAGATTCTGTTTTCGAAGTATACGGAGGAGTAGGAGCAAGATTGATCACTTCGATGGCGATGTTTAACATGACTTCCGATGACGATGGACTCAGAATGTACACATCCATTACACCAACTTTTGATATTGATTACGGGAATGTCGGCGGATCGAATGCCATGCAGAAGAAAAGTAAGGGAATTGCTCCGGTAATGGGAACAGGTTATGGAATTGATCTATCCGCAAGTTTGATTCTCTTCAATAAACTGCGCGTTGCTGTTGCTGTAAACAATATCGGATCGGTGACTTACAAGCGAAATGTGTACAAAGTGAAAGATACCTTGTTCGCTTCCTTTGCGTTGGGTGGTTTGAATGGCGAGAATATTACCCAAACTGTGAATCAGCTGGTGCGGGATAACGGATTGATGACCCTGGAAGGAAAACAAAAATATACGGTGGTAAATGCTTCGGATTTCAGATTCGGAGTCAGCTATGAGCCGATCAAATACCTTCGTTTGGGATTTGATCTGGTTGCTCCGTTTAACAAGGAAAACCCGGGATCTATTCAAAATCCGGTTTATTCATTCGGGGGAGATATCATTCCGGTGAAATGGCTGCAATTGAGTGTCGGTTATTTCGGTGGTGGAATTTACAAGCACAATATGCCGCTCGGGCTCACTTTCATCATCAAAGACGGAGCATATGAATTCGGGGTAGCTTCCAGAGATGCATTGAGTTTCTTCCTGAAAAACGGAACGAGTGTTTCGGCTGCTTTAGGCTTTGCCAGAGTCAGATTTTAGGAGATCCTTCAGCTCATTCAGAATTAAAGCGGTAGCTCCCCAGATCAGAATGTCTGCTTGTTTGAAATGCGGGACATTCTTCATCGTAAATTCCTTATTCAATGGAATATCCAGCGTAATAACGGATTCCGGTTCGTAAAGTGCCAGCAAATCCAATTCGTGTATTTCAGCTACTTCCCGTTCCGAACGAGTGTATTCAAAAGATTGTTCCGTGGAATAAAACACAAAAGGCGTGATCAGGAATTGACTCACCGGAACAAATAAAGGCGTAAGTTCTTTCAGAAATTCGAAAGAGCCGGCATCAATTCCGATTTCTTCCCAACATTCTCTGATGGCTGTAAACATCAGATCCGGATCGTTCGGCTCTTTTTTTCCTCCCGGAAAACTGATCTGACCGCTGTGTGAACCTTCGTATTGCTGCCGCTGCGTAACGATCGTACAAAGCTTATTTTCGCTATTGTGAAAGAGAATAATGGCAACTGCAGAATCCCGGTATGAAATTCCATTTTGAATTTGTTCTCTGGAACTGCCTCTGTAAGGCATAAATGCTAAGTGAGATTTTTCTCCGGGCAATTCACCCGAAAACTTCTCAATTAAATCTTCATGTGTCATTTTGCTTTTTTCACACTTTTCAGAATTCGCTCAAAATCGTCGTAGGTGTAATTCATGATAGGTTTGCTCGTGATCCATTGGAAAACAAAGTAATCGTCCTTGATTTTAATCGTAGCCGTTGCATAGTAAGTTTGCCCGGAATACGAACCGTCGCCGGACACGGTCTGAATAACCCCTTTCTGTTTCAGATTTTTCGGAAGCTCTTTTTTGATCGAAGCTCCGGCATTATCCAGAGAAGCATATCTGCGCCAAACGTAAGCATCCTGGAAAGTATTCAATAAGTCATTCTTGATGATGAAATCGGAAACAAATTCCCGGTACAAATCGGATTTATTGAAACGTTCAACCGAAAAATAGATATTCAATGCATTGCTTGTCCGGGTAATTGAAGAATTTTTAACAGTGTAATTATGCGAATAATACCGTTTGAAATGATCCGGAATAGTAAACGAAATGCCTTCGTAGGTTACCGTTTTATCCAGCTTGAAATTGTAATGATTATTCTTAAAAGCCTCTCTGATCTCTTTGTTTTCCTTATCGTAGTCAAAGCATCCTGTAAGGAGGATTGTCGGAAGGAACAAGAGCAATAATCGATAACGCATAGTACTGATTTCGTTTGACTAAAATTGATTCGACTATAAATATAAAAAGTTTTGGGGGAGATTTTTTATAATTCCCGCAGATAACGCTGATGAGCTAATTTTAAGAATGGAATTATTAAACGGAAGTTTTTAGTTAAGCCTGATTAAATCTGCACAATTTGAGAGATTAGCAGAAAACAACTACTCGTTATTTCTCATTGTAATTGGAATAAAAAAAGCCCTTGAAATTTCAAGGGCTTTTCGCTGTTTAGATATCAATTTTTGCGTATTTCGCATTTTTCTCAATGAATTCACGTCTTGGCGGAACTTCATCTCCCATTAGCATGGAGAAGATCTGATCACACTCAGCAGCATTTTCAATGGTTACCTGGCGCAGTGTTCGGTGCTCCGGATTCATCGTTGTATCCCACAACTGCTCGGCATTCATCTCACCCAAACCTTTGTATCGTTGAACGTTTACAGAAGAATCTGCACCAGCTCCTTTTAATTCACTGATCAAACGGTCACGCTGATCTTCCGTCCATGCATATTCTGCTTTTGTACCTTTTTTAACCTGATACAATGGCGGAGTAGCGATATAGATATACCCTTTTTCAATCAGCTCCTTCATAAAGCGGAAGAAGAATGTCAAAATCAAAGTCTCAATGTGAGAACCATCCACGTCGGCATCACACATGATAATTACCTTGTGGTAACGCAGTTTCTCCAGGTTCAGAGCTTTCGAATCTTCTTCAGTTCCGATGCGGACTCCAAGTGCCGTATAAATATTCTTAATCTCTTCGTTTTCGAAGATCTTATGCTGCATTGCTTTTTCGACGTTCAGGATCTTTCCACGAAGCGGCATGATCGC
>NZ_JASLCN010000030.1 GCF_030151805.1 Fluviicola sp. | reverse complement strand
AATTCCGGGATTCACCATTAAAATCAATAACCGAAAGATTCTTTCCGGGATCGCTGAAGTTTCAGGAGAATCGGAGCGCTTGGTGGATATTACTGTTGCCATCGACAAACTGGATAAAATAGGAGAGGAAGGCGTTATCAAGGAATTGACCGAAAAAGGCGTTTCTGAGAAAGCTATTGAGATCATTTCCCCGCTATTCGGAATTTCGGGAACGAACGAAGAGCGTTTGGAACAAATGAAACGTTTTCTGAAATCATCTGAGATCGGTTTGAAAGGAATTGAAGAGTTGGAATTTGTATTGAACCAAACACAAGAGCTTGGTTTGGAACGGGCAGAGGTGGAATTTGATGTGACGCTTGCCCGCGGATTGAATTACTATACAGGAGCTATTTTCGAGGTGAAAGTTCACGATGTGAAAATGGGCTCCATTTGCGGTGGAGGTCGTTACGATGATCTGACAGGTTTGTTCGGACTTTCCGGACTTTCCGGAGTTGGAATCTCGTTTGGTGCCGATCGTATTTACGACGTTTTGAACGAACTGAACCTATATCCTGAAGATACAAATGCAGGTTTGACGTTGTTGTTTGCCAATTTCGGCGACAAGGAAGCCGCATACTGTATGAAACAGACCAAAAAATTGCGTCAGAATGGGGTGGATTGTGAAGTTTACCCGACTGCGGCGAAAATGCAGAAGCAATTTAAATATGCAGATAACCGAAAAGTGAAATTTGTTGCCATTATCGGTGAAAACGAATTGAACCAAGGAAAGATACAATTAAAAAATATGGAAAGCGGGGAGCAAAAGGAACTCACAGAGTCCGAATTGTATGCGTTTTTCAATCATTAGTCCCATGAATAATTTTATCATTACAAATGAATGGGTTTCTCTGGAAAAACTGGATGAAATCTTAGCTTCAAATACCACATTGGTTTTGAGTGAAGAAGCCAAAGCTGCTATTTTGAAATGCCGTGCTTACCTGGATGAGAAAGTGGCGAAAAGCGATCGTTTGATTTACGGAATCAATACCGGTTTCGGAAGTTTGTGCGATACTGCCATTTCTTCTGAAGATCTGGAACAATTGCAACGCAACCTGGTTCTCTCACACGCTTGTGGAATGGGAGAACGCGTTCCGGAAGAAATCGTAAGACGCTTACTGATTTTGAAAATCATGGGACTTTCTCATGGGGCATCCGGTGTTCAGTTGGAAACAGTGGAGCGCCTGGTTTTCTTCTTCAACAATCACATTCATCCGGTTGTTTTCCAGCAGGGAAGTTTGGGAGCATCCGGAGATTTGGCTCCGTTGGCTCACTTGGTATTGCCGCTTTTGGGTGAAGGAACAGTAATGTTCGAAGGAACAGAATATCCTTCACAGGAGATTAATAAGAAATTCGGACTGGAGCCGATTGCACTGCGTTCGAAAGAAGGATTGGCTTTGTTGAACGGAACACAGTTTATGTCGGGATATGCTTCTTATGCGATTTCTCATGCACGAAAATTGTGGAAACAGTTCAATGAGATCGCAGCGATTTCACTGGATGGTTATGACGGAAGAAAAGAGCCTTTCGGAATTCAGGTAAACGGAATCCGCAACCAGGTTGGTCAAATCAAAACCGCAGAAATTTTCAGAGAATTATTGGCAGAAAGCGAATTGGCAAATCGTGAGAAAGCACACGTTCAGGATCCGTATTCTTTCCGTTGTATTCCCCAGGTTCACGGAGCTTCCTACGATACGATCGAACATTGCGCAACGATCGTGGAACGCGAAATCAACGCTGTGACCGATAATCCGACTGTTTTCCCGGATGACGATATCGTTGTTTCTGCAGGAAATTTCCACGGTCAGCCTTTGGCATTGGCAATGGATTTCCTGGCAATTGCTTTAGCAGAAATGGGCAGCATCAGCGAACGAAGAATTTATAAATCCATTTCAGGAACCAGAAGTCTGCCGGCATTTCTGGTTGCAAAACCAGGTTTGAATTCCGGATTCATGATCACACAATATACGTGTGCTTCGATCGTGAGTCAGAACAAGCAGTTATGTACTCCTGCGAGTATTGATACGATTGATTCAAGCAACGGACAGGAAGATCATGTTTCAATGGGAGCAAACGCTGCAACGAAATTATTCCGTGTGATTGATAATTGTTACTCGATTCAGGGAATTGAGATTTTGCATGCGTGTCAGTCACTGGAATTCAGACGACCGGCGAAATCGAGCACGCGATTAGAGAAAGTCTTCTCCGATTTCAGAAAAAATGTTCCGTTTGTTACGGAAGACAGATACATGCATCCGTTGATGCAGGCAAGTAAAGAATTTGTAAAAGCAGGAATATGAGCGACTATTTTTCTCCGATCAATGAGCCACAGGAACAACCTGTAAAAAGACCGGTTTTATTAACCGTTTTATGCATTTTATCTTTTATTGTAGTTGGATTTGCTTTATTGGGTGTCTTGTTTTCCCTGATCGGAGGTGAGCCAAGTGCACAATCAATAGAAAAAGCCTATAATCAAATGATGCAAATGGCTTCAAGCAATCGCGATCAAAATTTGATTTTTATGGCCGACATGCTGGAGCAGATGGCAGAAGTAACCTCTTATCAGCAGCAAAACTATTGGTTGGTATTGTTGGTGAATGCAGTTACATCAGGAACCGGTTTTGTAGGAGTTCTGATGATGTTCAGAGGAAAGAAGCTCGGATTTCATTTATATATCATTTATAGTTTGTTGAGTTTCGGCGGGATTTTCCTCATTATGCCTCCGCATATAGATCCGCTTTCTTCAGCAATCATGAGCCTGGTTTTTTCGGGAGTATTCGTGCTCCTTTATAGCCGGAATTTGAAATGGATGAAATAAATAAGTGAAAATGTAAAATTGAAAAGACATTTCCTTTTCAATGAATTGATATGATAGCCCGGTCTGTGTTTGCAGATTGGGCTTTTTGCTTTTGGAATCTCTTTTTGCTCCCTGATCATTCAATTCTTCCACCACCTGCTTTCACTCATTTCACGATAACTTTCAGTGTATTAAAGGAGTAGTATCCGGTATTTCGGTCAAAATTCAATACCGTTTAGATTCCGGAAAAGCGCTTTTAATCGTCATTCGATACACACAGCTAAATAGATCAGCAAGCACTAAATTGTTAAAAATACTTAATTTACATTTGCTTCAAGTGAGTTTTAAGAGCCTTGGAGCTAGCGGTTTATCCGGATTAAAACATGTACAAATTACTGCTGCTCCCGATTCGTAAGAGTCACTGTCATGAATCAAAAAACGATCCCGAAGAATCGGGATAGGATGTTAAATCTATAAAACTGTTCAACATGCGAAAAAGATTACTCTACAGCGTGTTTTCGATGATGGGAATGATTTCAACCGGAAATTTAGTTGCCCAGGAAACACCAATGGGTTGCGGCTTAGAAGCGCAACAACGCAAATTATATGCTGAGAATCCCGGACTGGCAGAAGATTACAGAAAACTGGTGAATCGCTGTCGTGAAACCCGTTTGGTCAATGGAAAATCTACTACTATTCGTATTATTCCAGTGGTGTTTCATATTCTTCATGAATATGGAGCAGAAAATATTTCAGATCAGCAGGTTCAGAATCAGGTAACTATTTTGAACCAGGATTTCCAGAAAATGAACCCGAATCTGAATTTGATCGTGGCACCTTTTGATTCGATTATCGGAGATGTAGGATTGGAATTTCGTTTGGCAACCCTGGATCCTTACGGACATTGTACGAATGGAATCGAACACATTTACAATCACAATACCAATATGGGAGATGCTTATTCCAAGATCAATCAATGGGATCGCGACAAGTATCTGAACATTTGGGTTGTCAAAACAATGGCAGACGGCGATGTTGCCGGATTTGCACATTATCCGACAGATGTTACCGGAACCGGATTCTGGAGAGACGGAGTCGTGGTTTTGAATAATTATGTCGGGAATACCGGTACGTCTACACAAGTGAATCCAAGTACTTTAAGTCATGAAATCGGGCATTACCTGGGTTTGTCTCATACCTGGGGAAATACCAATACGCCCAATCTGGCAAGCAATTGCAACATTGATGACGGCATCGAAGATACACCAAATTGTATTGGTTTGCAGTATTGTCAGCTCACGTCCAATTCCTGCGTGGATGGTGTGAATCCGTCTGATTATTGGTATCCGAATGATGTGATTGACAACGCTCAGAATTTCATGGAATACTCTTTTTGCAGATTCATGTTTACAAAAGGGCAGGGGGAATTCATGCGCAATGTATTGGACCAACCGACCAGCGGAAGAAATAATTTGTATACAACGGATAATTTGATTGCAACCGGAACCAATTCCCTGACTCCGGTAACGTGTGTTCCGGTGGCCGATTTTTATGCTGATGTGAATGGTACACTAGGAAACGTAGGAGCTAATGCAAATGTGATGACAGCTTGTGTGAACAATCCGATCGCATTCAAGGATGCTTCCTGGAAAGCCGGTGTAACATCCTGGCTTTGGAGTTTCCCCGGAGGAAATCCTGCAACATCGACGACTCAAAACCCGGTTGTGATGTATGATGCTCCCGGGTGGTACAATGTCACGCTAACGGTTTCAAACAGTGTTGGGTCAGATACCAAAACGATCAACAACATGATCTACGTCCAGGGCGAATGGGCCGAATATACAGGTCCTCGAATGGAGGATTTCAATCAACATGCAAATTTCTGGATTTCTCACAATCCGGAAGACAATGATGCCTCTTTCAGTCGTGTTACAAGCGGAGGTAAAGGAAACACACCTTGCTTCAAATTAAATAATTACAAAGATGTTAGTTCGGCAATGGCTTTCACGCCTGATTGGTTTCACAATGACCGTTTGGGAAATGCGAAAGATTACCTGATTTCTCCGGCAATCGATTTGAGAAATACTTCTAACGTAACCATCTCGTTTGACTATGCCTATGGAACGAAAACGATTACAAGTACTGAAATTACGGAAGAATTGATTGTTTATTCTTCAAGAGATTGTGGAAAAACCTGGATTCAAAGACTTACTTTGACAGGAGCTGCATTGGTAACGGCAGGCTATGTGGGGAATGAAGATTTTGTTCCTGGAAGTGATTTGAATTGGAAAACGGCTAGTTTCAGCTATACTCCGAACTCAACGGACAACAAAACAAAATTCAGATTTGAATTCCGTGCTTCGGATTATTCGTCGAATTTCTATTTCGATAACTTCAATATTTCGGGTACTCTGGGAATCGAAGACAATGGATTAACGTCTGCTGTTTCAATCGCTCCAAACCCGGTTGCTACAGGATCTGATTTGACGATTGAAGTTCCAACCAGTGAGCTTGGAATGAAACTGATTGTAATGGATTTGAAAGGTGCAATCGTTTCTACGACAGATGTTCCGGCTTCTTCAGGAGCACAAACCGTTCATATTCCAATGGATGTTGCCAAAGGATGCTATCTCCTGAACGCAGTTCAGGGAGCAGCTAAATCAACTCATCGCGTAGTTGTTTATTAGTGATGTTTAAATCGTTCAAAGGTTCAAAGAATTCAGCTTTGAACCTTTTGGACTTTTCTGCTCTTTGAACTTTAATCGGATGATTTATAAATATTTATGAGGGATTTCGGTGTTTTCTTTTTTTTAAAGGCCGAATTAGTGTTATCTTTGCGCCAAAATTCCAAGTATTTCTCATGATTTCAGTAAACAATCTCTCTCTTCAATTCGGAAAACGCGTTCTTTTCGACGATGTAAATCTCAAATTCGGTTCAGGAAACTGCTACGGTGTTATTGGTGCAAATGGTGCCGGTAAATCGACGTTTTTGAAGATTTTAACGGGCGAACAGGATCCTACTTCCGGACGTGTGGAGTTGGAACCGGGTAAACGTATGGCTGTTTTGAGCCAGAACCACTTTGCTTTCGATGAATTTGAAGTGTTGCAAACAGTTATCATGGGACATAAGCGTTTGTTTCAGATCATGACTGAAAAAGATGCTTTGTATGCAAAACCTGACTTTTCAGATGCAGACGGAATGCGCGCTTCTGAGTTGGAAGGTGAATTTGCTGATTTGGAAGGATGGAATGCTGAAACGGATGCTGCAACGTTGCTAAGTAACTTAGGAATTGACGAAAGCAAGCATTACATGAAGATGGAAGATGTTCCTTCTGAATATAAAGTTCGTATTCTATTGGCACAGGCTTTATTCGGAAACCCGGATGTATTGGTACTCGATGAGCCTACCAATGACCTGGATTTGAAAACAATTGGCTGGTTGGAAGATTTCTTGCTGGATTTCAGAAACACAGTTATCGTTGTATCGCATGACCGTCACTTCTTAGATACGGTTTGTACGCACATTTGCGATATCGATTTCAGTAAAATCAATGTGTTTACCGGAAACTATACGTTCTGGTATCAATCCTCACAATTGGCGGCACGCCAGCGCGCGGATAAGAATAAAAAAGCAGAAGATAAGAAGAAAGAATTACAGGATTTCATTTCGCGTTTCTCTGCGAATGCCTCAAAATCCAAGCAGGCAACCAGCCGTCGTAAGTTGATCGATAAATTGGATTTGGAAGAAATTCAGCCTTCATCCCGTCGTTATCCTGGAATTGCTTTCCAACAGGAACGCGATGCAGGAAACCAGATTCTGACAGTAAGCGGATTGACCAAAATGCACGAAGGAGAATACATTTTCAAAAACTTGTCTTTCACATTGAATAAAGGCGACAAGATTGCGGTGATCTCTAAAAACTCTTTGGCAATTACTCAATTCTTCGAAGTATTGAATGGAAATATGGCTGCTGATAGTGGTGATTTCACTTACGGAACAACCATTACAACAGCTTACCTTCCGAATGATAACTCTTCGTTTTTCGAAAGTAAATTGTCTTTGATCGATTGGCTGCGTCAGTATGCGCAAACGGATGAAGAGAAAGAAGAAGTAAACTTGCGCGGATTCCTTGGTAGAATGTTGTTCTCCGGAGAAGAAGCCTTGAAAAGTGCTACGGTACTTTCCGGAGGTGAAAAAGTGCGTTGCATGCTTTCCAGAATGATGCTTGCGAAAGCAAACTTCTTAATGATGGATGAACCTACAAACCATTTGGATTTGGAATCTATTACAGCATTGAACAACGGAATGTCAGCATTCGAAGGAACAATGATGTTTACATCTCATGACCACGAGTTGGTTTCTACGGTTGCAAACCGCATTATTGAAATTACACCTAATGGTTTCATTGACAAGATGATGCCTTACGATGATTATTTACAAGACTCAAAAATTGCAAGTCTGCAGGAAGAGCTTTATGCATAATCTTAGCTTAAGATAATAATAGAGAAAGGGTATTCTGTTTAGGAATACCCTTTTTTAATGGGCAATAACCAATCAATTTTGTCTAAATCAGACTTTGCTTCGGATTTGAAAAAGTAAGCATGTGTGTCACCGAAGAAATTACCTTCGAGAAATCCTGTTCTGACAAGTACCTGGAGATGTTGATGAACAGTAGCTTCAGAAAGTAAAAGAATAGAACATAGGTCTTTATTTGTTGCAGCAGTATGTTTGTGAATGTGCTGTAAAATAGCCACTCTTGCAGGTGCGGCAATAGCTTTTCCAATTCTGGCTGAATCGAGTTGATTTTGTGAATATTGGTCTGTTTTAGAAGCTCCCATGAGTAGTAAAATTTAAAAGTTTCTTATTTAATTTAAGAAAAAAGGTGACTTATTCCAATCATTTTTGAATCTTTTTAGAGATTTTTTTTTCGCGATTCGTAATATTGCAAATTGTAAAAATGGGATTAATACATTGATTTTTAGTGTTTTTTACTGGTTTTGCATTCTGTTGGTTTGGCGATTCGTAATATTGCGAATCGACATTTTGCCAAAATGACAAAGAGGCTAATTTACCTTTTTGCATTATCTCAATTTTCCCGAAATCTCATTACTTTTAGATTTCGATTAAACGATATGAGTATTCCCAAGCGTTCATTTTTATTCAGACATCAATTAATCTCAACTCTGCGCGACCTGGATATCAAGGGAATTCGCAGATTATCTGTCAGTTTACCTAAGAGAATTCTTCCCGATCCCAAATCGGTTGGAAGGCATGTTTTGAAAACTATCCACGGAGTTCAAATGATTATTGATCCTTCCATTGACAACGGAGTGGAGCTTTCACTTTTCGAAACGGGAACTTATGAGAAAGGAACCATTCAACTGCTTCAAACCTATTTGAAAGAAGGAAGCGTGTTCCTGGATATCGGGGCAAATATAGGTTTGATGTCGGTGATTGCTTCAAAATACGTCGGGAAAAGTGGAGTTGTTTATGCTGTTGAAGCCAATCCGAAAACCATTCCGATTTTACAGGCAAACATTGATCTGAATGCGTGTAAGAATGTTGAAGTAATTCCTGTTGCGCTTTCAGACATAACGGGAACAGCTGTTTTATTTGAAAATTGGGAAGTGAACCGGGGAGGAGCATCCTTGATTTCTCAAAGTAAGGAAGAGCAGGGATTGGAAGTGAAAATGGAGCGTTTAGACGATTTGTTCGATGAAAATACACCGATTCAGCTGGTGAAAATTGATGTGGAAGGTTTCGAACCGCAAGTGATTCGTGGTGGAATGAACTGGTTTCGCAAGCAGCAGCCGGTTTTCATCATTGAAGTTTCCGAAAAACGCGAAAAAGAAGTCGGGCCGAGTCCGGCAGAAGTAATGAAACTGGTTCAGACAATCGGCAATTATTCATTCTACAAACAAAAAGGAACGAAAGAACGTAGGGGAAAACTGGTCGAAATCAAAAGCACAGCAGCTCTTCCGAACCACGACAACATTATTTGTGTTCCTGTTTTGAAAGCCTGATCAGATCTTTACGAAATGGATGAAAATAACTTCTCCGCTTTGGTTATCCGTAACTTTAGCAATATGGATCCCCGGATTTAAAGAAGTGATATCTAAACTGTTATTTTCATTGTCAATGTTTCCGGATAATTCGATCGTTCCGAAGGATGAGAATATTTCGACGGTGTAAGTTTGCAATTGGCTAAACGGAACACTAAACGTAATGTCATTACTTGCAGGATTCGGATAAATACTTCCTGTTGTTGGTTGTTGTATTGCGGGAATAGCAAGGTTTTCAAATACAAATATAGAACCGCTCCTGGAAATAATAAGGTCTTTTGATTCGTTTCCAACCAGGTTTTCTGAAGCAAATAATAAAGCTCCTCCGGCGTAGGGAGAAACTTCCTGGCCATTGCTCATATCAAATGTATTATACCTGTTTTCGTAATAATCCAGACGGTAAAAATCGGGAGAAATCATCATGTCCAGGTCGTAATCAGAATCAAAATCAGCGAAATGAAATGAAACCGGAACAATCGAATAGGAATTTGTCAGATGTTGTCCGGAAAAATTCATGTTTCCATCATTCGTTAGCACACTCAGATAATAAGCATAATCGACATCGTAAGTATACATGATGATATCTTGATGGCCGTCCAGGTTGAAATCCAGGCAAGTATAGTCATAACCCGGATGTAGCATTTGGTCTCCGCTAACAAATTTTGTTTGTTCATTAAACCCGTTTCCATTGTTTATAAACATACGTAAGTAATAGTAACCGGGAATGACAAAATCAGGTTTTGAATCTCCGTTGAAATCCGTAAAGTGAAACCTGAATTCACTTGGTAAGGGGTCATTTGAAAGCAGGATCAATTGTTCATTTCCCCAACCATTCCCTTGCCTTAACCGGAACAGAAGTTTGTTGCCGTTTTCATGAATGGCGTATGAAATATCCAAATGACCGTCATTATTTAAATCACATAATTCAACAGCAGAGAAGAGATTATGAGCAGTGATTGCCTGCGGTGCAAAATCATAATTATTTCCCTGATTGATGAACTCAAACAATGAATCTCCGATAACTCCTACAATATCGTAATCTCCATCCTGATCAAGATCTCCAACGGAAGAAAGATTTATTGCCGCATTTGATGATGGATTGAAAAAATTGATTGCACCAAATTTTGCGTTTCCTTCATTAGGGATCCAACAGTTTGTAAGAATCAGATCCTTTGTTCCGTTATGGTCAAAATCCAGGCACGAAAGATCCGAGTCAACAACATTTTTCCTGATCATGGTCGTATAGCCGTATGAGTTTCCGGTGTTCAATGTTAACCGGAGATCTGTATACCGAAACAGGAAATCATTTTTACCGTCATTATTAAAATCAGCGCAATGCAGTTTCAGGTTTGGAGAGATAAATCCAATACCTGAAGGAATTGAATTTGAAAAAACACCCTGGTTATTAGGGAAGTAAGTCAGGTTTTTATCATTTGCCAAAACAACATCCGGGAATGAATCTCCATTAACATCAGAAAGCTCAAATGCAATGGCGTTAGATTGGAAGGCCGATGAGCTATAGTTGAAATTGAATTGAAAGTTTCCGTTATTTATACCAACAATCAGTTGAGGAACCTTATTCTGATAAACGACATCAATCAATTGGTCGTTGTTGACATCTGCATACCTGAAATTATCCAAACCTTCATCGAACCCTGAGGTAATCAGGTTGGTAAGGGTATAATTCCCCGCTGTTTTTTTCAGAACATTCAAATAGGAGTATGTTCCATCATTGTTAGTGCAGTTGAAAATAATCTCAACGTTTCCGTTATTATTGAAGTCTTTTATGTCAAAACCGGAAATGTATAAGCTGGTATTGCTGTACAGGGTGTTTGGATTCAGAAAATCATAAGGATCAGATGTTCCTAAAAGAAATCTGATCGTGTGAGTTCCGACATAAATAATGTCTGAAAAACCGTCTGAATTAATATCGGAAATCCGTATTCCTTTTAAGTAGTCGCCTGAAACGCTTCCGTGACTGGCAAGTCTGTCCGCCTCAGAAAAATTACCATTTCCCAAGTTTTTGAAAAGAACAACGACGTATTGACCGGATAAGTCCCGGTATGCACAAACAAGTTCGGGCAGGTTGTCTGAATTTAAATCCTGAAAATCAATAACAGGCGGGGAATCAAATTGGTAATAAGAAATATATTTGATTCTGTTAGTTGATTTAAAGAGGTTTCCGTTGTTCAAATGCAAAATTATTTCATTCGATCCGCTAAAAGTGGCAATGTCCTGGAAGCCATCATTGTCAATATCCACAACATGAGATGAAATAACGCTTTCCTCCTTGTCTAAGAGTGCTAATTTGGGCAAGCCGAATTGCGCAAATAATGGAGAAAGCCCAAAAATTAAGGTGATTACCAGAAGAAACTTCATGTTTATAGAAATGCTAAATTGAGCGGCAAAGTTAGCAAGAAAAAACTGTAGTCCGGTCCGAACAGGCTAAGTTGCTTAAAAGTAATATCCGATCGATAAAAAGGCCGTTGGTTTGCTGAAACTACTCACCTTTGAAACATTGAGATTGATTGGCCCGAGTATTGTTTTAAAACGAATATTGACTCCGTATCCGATGGAATTCGTGTAGCCATAGACGCCGTTCGGGTCTTTCTTGGAATAATCAAAAGCATGCTTGATGTTGTTGCCGAAATCAACCACTTCATCAGCGCTGTAAAGAATATTGATATAAGGAGTGACAAACAATTTCCGGATGCATTCCCATTGAACGCCTAATCGAAGGGAATAGAAAGCCTTTGTACTGATTTCGCCATTCCGGTAGCCCCATAAATCAATCGAACCGTTTCTGGAGGTTGTATTCACTCCGCCGATATTGAAATATTCCGCAAAAGAAGTGCTGTTATCCTGAACAGGATATTGGTCAGTGGGTTGAATCTGATACAAATGGTTGATCACAAAACCGGTCTTGAATGAAATCGGAATACTTATTTTGCGTGTAATTTTAAAGTATTTTTCGAAAACCAGGGAAACCCGGTAACTGGGATTGAATTTGTATTTGATGTGAATTGCCTGGGTTGAAATGCCGCTCGAACTTGTTGAATCTTCCTTAGCAACTTCTCCGTTCAGGTCTTCATAAGTAAACAATGCAAAACGGTTTTCAAAAAACAAGTTGCTTCCTTTAGTAGGATAAAACAGGTTGTTGTAAGTGTTTCGCTGGTAATTCAAAAAGACACTGAAGATGTTCCCCACAATCTTTTTGATGCGTATTTCATTGAGAGTTAAATTCTCAAACATGGGTTTTAACGACGAAACTTCATACATAACTCCCAAATAAGCAGATGATTCTACGTTGATGTTGTAAGACAAAGCAGTCGAAAGCATGTTGTATTTGTTCCGGTAAGTATCCTGCAGTCCGCCACTTGATGTAAAGAAATTTTGTTTGATACTTTCATTGTAGAAAGAGGTAAACGTACTGAAACGGGAAGCCCGGATGTATTTGCGGTAATTTGCACGGAATTTCAGGGATTCTGCCAGGTCAATCGAAACCACAATCCGAGAATTCTTTCCGAGTAAGTTGCGTCCCGTGAAATTCAGGAAGATCCCGGCGCCATATTCGTTATCGTAATGAACAGAACCTTTGAAAGCCATTTTGAAATCTTCAATAGCCTGCAGCTTGATCTCCGCATGATTACTTGAATCCTGGACGATGGTGTAATAAACTTTGGAAAAATACCGGTTGGAATAGGCATCAATGACTGAATGATCCAAGTCCTCAAAAGTCGTGGTATCGCCAGGCTTTAAATTCAGTCGTTTGAGGATGAATTCTTCTATTTCTCCGGATGAAATACCTTCAATACAAATGGATTTGACAATAAACTGCGGATTTGTATTGATCAGATCCGGTTTTTGATATTTCCCGTTCGCTGCACGAAACTGATTGGCTAATTTGATCATTTGAGGACGAATCAGACCTACGACCTGAATTCCCTTATCAATAATCCGTTGTGCATACTTAAAATCTCCCGCATTGTATTCAAGCATGTTCTTGGTAAGGTTGTTGAAAATATTGCAGGCTTCAATATCATCCTTCGCCTCTCTGATTCCATAAAAACTGCTCGACTGAATCAACAATTTATTGATGGTGTTTAATTCATCTTCTTCCAGCAAGCGGCCGCCGGTATAACTTCCGATAATGAAATCGGCACCCATTTCCCTGAGTTGTTTGACCGGAAAATTAACCATCACTCCGCCGTCGACCAATAAGTAATTATTCCACTTAATCGGTCTGAAAACCGTAGGAATAGACATACTTGAGCGCATGGCAAGTGCCAGGTTTCCGGAATCCAGCTCAACGGGTTTCATTGTCAGGATATCAACAGCCATGCATTTATACGGAATCGGGAGTTTGCTGAAATCAGTAATGTGATTGACATGCCGGGTTAGCCGGGTGAGTAATTCCTGCAAACTTTGCCCGTCGATGACTCCTGTGAAATTGAATTTTCCTTTGACAAAAGGGATTTCTGCAATGTATTTGGAATATTCGTCCTTTTCATCCATGTTGATATTGTCGGCAGGAACGTATTGATTGAGGATGATTTCCCAATCTGCTGTGCGTGCAAGACTGTCGATCTGTTTTCCGGTGTATCCCGCTGCATAAAGTCCGCCGATTACACTTCCCATACTGGTTCCGGTAATGTAATCAATCTTGATTCCCAGAGAGTCAATCAGTTTTAAAATCCCGATATGTGCCAATCCTTTTGCGCCGCCACCACTCAAACAAAGCCCGATTTTGTCACCCGGATTAAAGTCTGCAGCCTTTTGCCCGTAAGTGAAAGATGAACAGAACAGGAATAGAAGTAACGTGATTAATAGCGCTTTCACCGGTTTGAGTTTATGGATGCAACAAAAGTAATCTTTCTGTACTACAAGATAAAAATACTTTTTATACGGGAA
The DNA here is from genome assembly GCF_030151805.1 of Fluviicola sp. Lineage (GTDB taxonomy): Bacteria > Bacteroidota > Bacteroidia > Flavobacteriales_D > Crocinitomicaceae > Fluviicola. The sequence continues at coordinate 1,996 of NZ_JASLCN010000030.1, read as the reverse complement.
GGTTTGAAATATGAGTCGTTTTTCGAATGAGGTGTGGACGTAATATTGCGGAATTGCGAACAGTTTGGTTTGTGCTTCAATTTATTGGTTTTACAGGGTTGAATTAGCACACTGCTATAAATGAAATGGACGTAATATTGCGGAATTACATCGTTTTTCGATATAACTCTGTCATTTTGTCACAAAAACCTCCTTGGCACAAAGCTTGTCGGTGCACTTCCAAATTTCAAATAAGTATGAAAACAGGACAGATTCATGTATCAACGGAAAATATTTTTCCGATTATCAAAAAATTCTTGTATTCCGACCATGAGATTTTCTTGCGGGAATTGGTTTCAAATGCGGTAGATGCAAGTCAGAAGTTGAAAGTACTTTCCTCAACAGGAGAATACAAAGGCGAACTGGGGGATCTGAAAGTGGAAGTGCTGTTGGATAAAGATGCTAAAACGCTCACTATCCGTGATAATGGAATCGGGATGACGGCTGAGGAAATTGATAAATATATCAATCAGATTGCCTTTTCCGGAGCTGAAGAATTCGTCAAACAATACGAAGGGAAAGAGGGTGCGGAAAGCATTATCGGGCATTTCGGTTTAGGATTCTATTCCGCATTCATGGTGGCAGAGAAAGTCCAGATCAGAACCTTGTCACGTCATGAAGGAGCTCAGGCTGTTCAATGGGAAAGTAACGGTTCTCCGGAGTATACATTAACGGATATCGAAAAAGATACAAGAGGAACAGACATCGTTTTGTTCATCAACGACGAATCTGCGGAGTTTTTGGAAAAACCGCGTATCCAGGGAATTCTGGACAAATACTGTAAATTCCTTCCGATTCCGGTATTTTTCGGAACGAAAGTAGAATACATCGACTCTCCGGAAGGTGAAAAAGACGAAGAAGGAAAAGTAAAACGTGTTTCCATTGATGTTCCGAACCAGGTAAATAATCCGAAACCGGCATGGACAAGTGCCCCGGTTGATTTGAAGGATGAAGATTACACGTCGTTTTACCGTGAGTTATACCCGATGTCGTTTGAAGATCCGTTATTCCACATTCATTTGAATGTCGATTATCCGTTCAACCTGACAGGTATTTTATACTTCCCGAAAATCAAAGAAAACGTAGAAGTTCAGCGAAACAAGATCAATTTGTATTCGAATCAGGTGTTTATTACCGATTCGGTAGCGGAAATTGTGCCTGAATTCCTGACCTTGCTTCACGGTGTAATCGACTCACCGGATATTCCGTTAAATGTTTCCCGTTCGTATTTGCAAAGCGATGGTAACGTAAAGAAGATTTCGGCTCACATTACGAAGAAAGTAGCGGATAAACTGGCTGAAATGTTCAAAAAAGACCGTGCTGATTTTGAAGCGAAATGGGATGATCTGAAGATTTTCGTAGAATATGGAATGCTTTCGGATGACAAATTTGCAGAAAAGGCAAAAAGCTTTGCACTCATCAAAACGACAGACGGAAAATATTACACAATCGAAGAATTGAAAGAGCAAATTGCTCCGCTTCAGACGGATAAAAGCGGAAAAGTTGTAGCGCTTTACACACACAGTCTTGAAGAACATTTCTCGTTTGTGAAACAAGCAAAAGATCGTGGCTACCAGGTTGTTTTGATCGACGGACCGCTTGCTTCTCACTGGATTTCTAAAATCGAGCAGACATACGAAAACGTGAGTTTTGCGCGTGTCGATGCAGATACCCTGGATCAATTGATTCAAAAAGAAGGCGAACTTCCTGCAAAATTGACTGAAGAACAGCAAACCGAATTGAAACCTTTGTTTGAATCGGCTGTTGATAACCAAAAATTCAAAGTGGAGTTTAAATCCATGAGCGAAACAGATGCTCCGATCATTGTAACTCAACCCGAATTTATCCGTCGTATGATGGAACAACAAAAATATGGTGGTGGCGGTTTCTTCGGGGTGTTCCCGGAATCTTACAACCTGGTTGTAAATGCAAACCATCAGAAAGTAGAATCTCTTTT
>NZ_JASLCN010000006.1 GCF_030151805.1 Fluviicola sp. | reverse complement strand
ACGTATACGCACGCCGGCACTGCTTGGGATGCAAGTGCAACCGATAATTGTTCCGTGGCATCTGTTTCTTACACATTGAGTGTTGCAACTATCGGCACAGGAACAACATTGAATGGTGTTGTTTTCAACCAGGGAACAACCTTGGTTACCTGGAAGGCTCTGGATGGAAGCGGAAATTTTTCGATTTGTTCATTTAGTGTGGTCGTTGGCGATAATCAGCATCCGATAATCAGTAATTGTTCGGCTATCGGTGACCAGGTTGTAAATGCGAATATCGGAATCTGTACCTATACACATAATAACAATAGCTGGAATGCAATTGCAACGGATAATTGTACGGTTAGTTCGATAGCTTATAGTTTAAGCGGAGCAACAACAGGTACAGGAACTTCTCTCAATGGAGTTCAGTTTAACCTGGGAGTAACTACCGTTACCTGGGTTGCAACAGATGCTGCAGGAAATACTACAACTTGTATGTTTACGGTTACAGTAAATGATACACAGATTCCTGTGATCTTATCCTGTGGTGCAGTTGGTAATCAATCGGTTGTTACCGACCAGGGACAATGTACTTATACCCAAAGTTCAAACGCATGGAATGCAAGCGCCAGTGATAACTGTTCTGTTGCTTCTGTGAACTATGTTCTTACAGGTGCTACAACAGGAACGGGAACTTCTCTCAATGGAGTTCAATTTAACCTGGGAGTAACTACCGTTATCTGGACTGCTACAGATGGCTCCGGAAATACCTCTTCCTGTACATTCAATGTGTTGGTAAGTGACACTCAGTTACCTGTTATAACGAGTTGTGGTTCTTCCGGAAATCAGAATGTAAGTACAAACGTTGGTGTTTGTACCTATACGCAAGTTGGTTCGGCATGGGATGCAGCAGCTTTCGATAACTGTTCGGTTACATCATTAACGTATACATTAACAGGAGCAACATCCGGTTCAGGGACTTCTCTGAACGGTGTGATCTTTAACCAGGGAATCACAACGGTAACCTGGATTGCTGCGGATATTGCCGGTAATCAGGCTCAATGCCAATTTACGGTGACTGTTAGTGATGTCGAAAGTCCTGTAATTGCCAATTGTCCTGGCCCGATCAGTCAAAACGCTGACGCGGGGCAATGTGGTGCAATTGTCAATTGGGTTATCCCTTCTTTTTCCGATAACTGCGGAGCAACAATCTCAGGAAGCTCAACTCCCGGTACCTACTTTCCTGTAGGAGTTTCGAATGTCAGTTATACGGTTGTTGATAATGCAGGGAATTCGACTTCCTGTTCGTTCAGTATTACGATTCTGGATTCGGAAGCTCCCGTAATTGATTGTCCGGATACCATTGCTACGTGTAATCCGTTGGTGACATACAATTTACCGACAACATCCGATAATTGTGGCGTGGCATCGCTGATTCAGACTGCCGGTTTGCCTTCAGGAAGTGTTTTCCCGGTTGGGGTTACAGTCAACACATTTGTGGTAACCGATATTCATGGAAATACGTCCGGTTGTTCATTTACCGTGCGGATATACCCGACACCGGTCAGTGCAACCGTGGTAAACCAGGTTTCGTGTAACGGATTTGGAAATGCCAGTGTTGATTTGCAAATAACAAACGGAACGGCTCCTTATCAGACCAATTGGTCGAACAGTGCAACTTCGGAAGATTTAAGCAATCTGACACCGGGAACCTATACGGTGAATATTACTGACTTTTATGGCTGTGCGACTGCCGATACGGTTACAATTACAGAACCTGAGGTGTTGAGTATTGTGACAACAGTCAATCAATTGAGTTGTTATCATGCCAATGACGGCTCTATCCAAACAAGTGTGAGCGGTGGAACATTACCGTATACTTACAACTGGTTGAGCGGAGAACAAACTCCTGATTTGAGTAGTCTGGCAGCGGGATCTTACAGCCTTACGGTGACAGATGCCAACGGATGTACCCTGACTTTCAATACGACAATTACTCAACCGGATTCGTTAATACTTCAGGCGGTGATCAGCAATGCAACGTGTAATGCTTCCAACGGTTCCATTCAAACCCTGGTTACCGGTGGAACTACACCATACGCATATGATTGGTCTAACGGTTCGTCGAATCAGAACCTGAATAACGTGTCGGGAGGTTCATACAATGTTCTCGTAACAGATGCGCATGGTTGCCAGGCAGCATACTCAGGAGTTATTTTGTCTGTAACGAATCTGGATGCTTCAGCAATTGTAACGAATGTTTCCTGCTACGGAGGCGACAACGGCGAAGCAACAGTTGTTATTTCCAACGGAAACCCGCCTTATGCTTATCAATGGTCAACGGGAGGAAATAATGCACATCAGACCAGTCTTCCGGCGGGTACCTATTCCGTATTGATTACAGATGAATTCGGTTGTAGTGCTGTCGTAAATATTGTTGTTGGCGAACCGGATTCTCTGATCGTTGATCTGACAGTGTCGAGTTACTTACCTGGTTTCAACGTCAGTACGAATGGTGGAACCGATGGTTCTGTCTCGGCAAATGTTTCCGGCGGAACAGGACCTTATTCTTACTTCTGGTCAACAAAGGATACAACGAATAATATCAATAACCTGGGAGCAGGTGAGTACTTGCTGAATGTAACGGACGGAAATGGTTGTATTGCTACGGTTATTGTAAAACTCACTCAACCGGATGTATTGGAAATGCCGCAAGGCTTTTCACCGAATGCAGATGGTGACAATGACTACTTTGTTGTGCACGGAATCAAAAGTTATCCGGACAATAACATTAAAGTGTTTAACCGGTGGGGAAACATCGTGTACCAAAAAGATGGCTATGCGGATGAATGGTATGGTGAAAACAAAGCAGGTGATCCGCTACCGGATGCAACCTATTTCGTGATACTCAACGTGGTTGTTGGAGGAAAAGATAAGGTACTTAAGGGCTATGTAGACCTGAGAAGAAAATAGTAATCATCAAAAGATTATTGAGATGAAAAAGTTCATTTTAATCATACTGGGAATCTTGGCCGGGGGCCAGGTGATAGCTCAGCAAGATCCGATGTTAAGTCAATATATGTTTAATGGATTGTTCTTAAATCCTGCATATGCCGGATCTCATAAATACTGGTCATCCACGATGACTTACCGCAAACAATGGGTTGGTATGAGCGGAGCTCCCGAAACTGCAATTGCAGCTGTTGACGGACCGATCGGAGGCAGAAACATGGGACTCGGAGTAAGCTTCATGTATGACCATATTGGTGTGAGTACACACAATAAGATCACTGCAAATTATTCTTACCAGATTCGGACCTCCGTCAATTCGAAACTAGCGCTGGGAGTGAGTGCCAGTTTGTCGCAGTTCAATGGACGTTTGGAAGATCTGGTGATTTGGGATCAGGGAGACCAGGTCTTTAGTCAGAATGTCAACGGGAAATATATTCCGAGTTTTGGTGTCGGAGCTTATTACTTCAGTGAACGCTACTACATCGGGATTTCCGTTCCAACATTGTTTGCGTATCAGAATGATTACAATTTCAATTTTGATTTGAGCAAATCTTCGTTTTTGCGCAGACATTATCTCCTTACGGGAGGGTATGTATTTACGTGTTCACCAACAGTTAAAATCAAACCTTCCGTATTGTTGAAATATGTGGCAAATGCACCGCTGGAAGCAGATATCAATTTTGCGGTATACTACAAAAACATGATTTCTGCAGGGGTTTCTTACAGAACCAATGATGCGGTCGTTTTTCTTGTGGAATACCAGGCAAACAGCTTTTTCCGCATTGGATATGCTTATGATCTCACAACAACGGCCTTGAGTCGTTATACGAGCGGAACTCACGAAATCATGTTTGGAATTGATTTCGGAAGGGATTTGGTTAAGGTTAAAACACCTCGTTACTTCTAAATACTTGCGTTATGAAAACAAAACAATTCAGACTTTTAATAGCGGGAGGTACCGGTGTATTACTCGCTGCCTGTACGGATTTTCATGAAGTGCAGGGAAACCGGAGTTATGATGCCCTGGCTTACCAGGAAGCAATTCATCATTACGAAAAGATTGATGAGAAAACGCATAAAACATCTACGGAAACCAGGTTGGCAGATTCCTACTTTAAAACCGGTAACCTGGATTCGGCTGAAACGAAATACGCACATGCAGTAAGACATTCCGATGTCCCGGCAAGCGGGTATTTCAACTACGCAAAAACGCTGATGTACAATGGCAAATATCAACTTGCTTCCGAATGGTTTGAAAAGTACCTGAAGATGAACCAGGATGACAACGTTGCACAGATGTTATTGAGCTCGTGCCGTTCCATCAAAGACCGTTACATTGATACAACACTCTACACATTAACCCCGATTCTGGAAGATCAGTTTACAAATACATTCAGTATGGTGGAGTACCAAAACGGAGCTATTTTTACGGCTGATAAAGCGGTGTTTCCGGGTAAAAAGGCAACAGCCTGGACAGGAAATTCCTATCTTGATCTGTATCAAATGGAAAAAGATTCGAGTGGCGCATGGCTCCAGCCGCATCTTCTTCAGGGTGATATCAACAGCCGGTTTCATGAAGGTCCGGCAACTTTTTCACAGGATGGAAACACGGTTTATTTTACCCGCAGTAATTACTACAAACGTAAAATGGAGTTAAACGATGAGAATGAAAACAACCTGAAGATTTTCAAAGCTACGCTTATTGGCGGAAAGTGGAAAAACCTGGAAGAATTTCCATACAATAGCGATGATTACGATTGCGGACATCCTGCGCTCTCTGCTGATGGAAAGGAACTTTATTTTGTGTCAGACATGCCCGGTGGTTATGGTGGAACGGATTTGTATCAATGTGTTTGGACAGATCAGGGATGGTCACAACCACAAAATCTCGGACCAGACCTCAATACCAGCGGAAATGAAATGTTTCCCTTCATTAACACCGATGGTGCGCTCTACTTTTCATCCGATGCGCACAACTCGATGGGAGGATTGGATGTGTTTATTACCTACTTCGATGGTGAAAAATGGGCAAATCCGGAAAATCTGAATTACCCGTTAAATTCCCCCGATGATGATTTCGCGTACTCGCTGAACAAGGATAATCATTCCGGTTTTGTTTCCTCATCGCGCACAAAAGCAGATAAGGTGTATACCTTTGAGAAACATGATCCGACCTTTATCCTGTATGGAACAGCTCACGAAAAAGGAACGAATCTGCCTCTTGAAGGAGTAGGCGTAGAACTGACCGATTCCAAAACAAACCAGGTGATTACGGTTGTTACAGATAAAGACGGAAAATTCCAAATCAGGCTGGCTTCGGAAACACCTTATCATTTGTACTGTACTAAATTTGGTTGCTCTTCAAAAACAGATGAGTTGTCAACAATTGGTTTGAAGTATTCCCGGGATTTTTATGCCGATTTCCTGGTTGAACCAATTGTGATTGATAAACCGATTGTGATTGAGAATATCTATTACGATTACAACAAGTGGAATATCCGCCCGGACGCAGCTCTTGAACTGGATAAACTGGTTCGCGTTCTGAAAGACAATCCGACTATTGAGATTGAACTCGGCTCACATACGGATTCCCGCGGGAATGACCAGTACAATTACGTGCTTTCCGATAAACGGGCATATGCTGTGGTTCAATACCTGATTGCCAATGGAATTGACTCTTCACGGCTCACTTATAAAGGATATGGAGAGAAAGTACTGGTAAACCAGTGTGGCAACGGAGTGCCTTGTTCGGAGGAAGAACATCAGCAAAACAGACGAACAGAATTCAAAGTCACAAAAGTCCGGCAGAATTCAGATTTGATTCGGGTAAATTAGAAACCGGTTGTAGAAAAAGCGTAAACGTTTAGAATTTCGTGTTTTAAGTGTTTGCGCTTTTTTGTTCTATGCAGTGGTACAAGGCATGGAATTATAAGAAGGTTCCCGGGGAAATAGAACATGTATACTTTTTATTAATTTAGTGCAAAACTGAACCTCTTACATTGAGCGCTCTAAAAAGACAGATCCATTTTACATCATCATTAAACAGAAAAATACTCATTGGTTTTATTCTATGTGTTTACTTGTGCTTCATCGTTATTGTACTACAACCCTTTGATACCAGTCAATTCGATGCGGAATATAAGACATTGCTTCTTTTCGGTTATGGCATCTTTGCTTTTGTGGTCTTCGTTATTTATGGCAGTATTGAAAATGTTGCATACTTCAGAGCTGGCAAAGTTTGGACCATCAGGCATGAAATCATTTCGACGCTGCTTTATTGTTTTTTTTCAGGTACGGTGCTCTATATGTATAATAGAACGATCGTAAATAATTTCAAAGACTATACCCTCTGGACTTACTGGCGTTTTTTAAGTATAACCGTCCTTTGCATGATTCCCGTTTTTGTTCCACCGATGATTTATCTGAGACAGAAATTCGGTGAGAAGATCATCCCACCCGCAGAAAATTCAATGGTGCTTATCGGAGAGAATAAAAATGAAATCCTGAGAATGGAAAAAGATGAATTATTGTTTGTTAAAGCGATAGAAAATTATGTGGAGATCTGTTTTACGGATGAAAGCAAAAAGGTCATTTCGCTTACGTTCAGGCAAACGCTGCACAATGTGTCGGTGCAGCTGCCCTTTTTAGAAAAATGCCATCGATCTTATCTTGTAAACGCAGGAATGATAAAAGAAATAACCGGCAATTCACAAGGAGCAAAAATCTCATTTGTGGTGAGCGAAAAGGAAATTCCGCTGTCAAAGACTTATTATAAAGAGATCAAAAACGGCAGATTTTAGTTTTTCAGAAAACCAAGTTGGGTTTAAGCTATTCCAGTCGTCAAAAAAGGTAGTCGTTTCATCACTTTTAACTGGATTGCAAGGGATTTAGCATTTTCTTTGGACAATAATCAAATCATTCAATTTATGCGCAACAACTCAAAAATGAAAGCCCTCGTTTTAAATATTGCCTTGTTTTTTCTTTTAAATACTTCTTTTGCACAAAGCAATCAGAGGCATTTTAAAACGGAAATAGATTTTGGCGGCGGAACGGTCATTTCTACCTTTTTAGATTTAAATACTGACAAAAACCAATTTAAACTAACCTCGCCTAAAAATGCCGATGTCCGTATCGTGGGAGCTAAGGCAAGATTGGGGAGGCTTTTAGGTAAATTGCCAAAAAAGGGAAGCATCGTAACGATTAAAGGTGCACAGAAAGCAGACAGTTTATTCGGGGAAACAGCCATTCCGATGTTTGGAAAATTAAGGTTCAGGGGAGCAGTAAACAATGGAATGCTGAGTGGGGAATTGTCAAGCATTGCGGGAACGTTTATTGGAACAATAGATGGAGTGATTTCTGAAGAAGACAGGATCAGTTATAAAGAGCTCTATCCGAAAATAGTCAATACGATCACTGATAATATCTATTCAAAAAATGCCCTGCAGACAATCGAATGGAAAAAATTCGAAGAAAAACTGGAAGACTTGTGCTACAATGCCCATGACGACATTGAGTTGTTTTTCGGGTTTAGTATGCTTACCCCAAAACTTCCGTTTACACATTTAAATTTGCTGATAACACAGGATACGGCAGATAATATGGGAACAGCCATTCCGGATAAATCGGTTGTTTTTGTAGAAAAGAACACTGCTACAGCGTATCTTCAAATTAAGAATTTCAGCACTTCAGCAGATGAATTGGAAGAAATTTTACC
>NZ_JASLCN010000480.1 GCF_030151805.1 Fluviicola sp. | reverse complement strand
CAGTCTTGCAGGAGCATACTCAATGAAAGATGAAGTCTGGACCTTATTTGATAAATCGACCCAAACTCCGAAATGGGATAATAATACCTGGGCAATCGGATCTGCGGCAATAAATCCGAAGGATATAGAAGAAATTGCTTTGGGAGGCTATTGCGCAAACGGGTTGAGCATTGCGCATGGAAGCCAGATTACGGATGTGTATAACGCTTCGAATTCCATCCTGGAGAATACAACGGTTGGAAACAACCAGATGTGCATTACTTCGCTGGAATATGACGAAGACGGAAATCTTTGGATCGCAAATGCCTATTCCATGAAACCGTTGAAAGTGAGAACAAAAGATGGAAACTGGTATGCCATGTCGACACCGAATACTGCTTCTTCCGTTTTCATTACGAAATTGGCAATTGATTATAACGGAAATAAATGGATCGGCGTTTATGGGAAAGGGTTGATGGGATATAACGACAACGGAACCATCTCCAATACCGCAGATGATTTGAATAAATTAATGCAGAACGGAGCCGGTTCCGGAAACATGCCATCCAATAATGTGACGGCCCTGGCGGTCGATTTTGACAATGAGATTTGGATTGGTACAGACAATGGTTTGGCAGTTTTGTACAACAGTGCGGGGATTTTCAATGCTTCGGGAACAACGGATGTTTCGCGTATTCTGGTGACATATGACGGAAATGTGGAAATGCTTTTGGGGAATTCATACATCTCCGATATTGAGGTTGACGGTGGAAACAGAAAATGGATCGGAACCGCAGAATCGGGAGTGTTTTTAGTTTCTGCCGATGGACAGGAAGTGATCGCCAATTTCAACAAAGACAATTCACCGATGATTTCCAATAACGTATTGGACATGGAATTCAATCACCTGACCGGAGAATTATTCATTATTACGGACAACGGAATGGTTTCTTACCGTGCGGATGCTACTTATGAAGACAAAGACTATGCTTCGACAGTTGTTTTCCCAAATCCTGTAAAACCGGATTATTTCGGACCGGTTACCATTCAGGGAATCAAGTACGGAAGCGATGTGAAAATTACAGATGCTGCCGGAAACCTGGTATACAAAACCACTTCGAATGGTGGAACGGCAACCTGGAATGGAAAACGATTGACGGGTGAAGATGTAAGTTCCGGAGTTTATTTTATCTGGACTGCTCCAACGGAAGGAAAAGGGAAAAAAGTAGGTAAAGTGGTTGTTATCCGATGAAAATTACGGACAAAGCAATTATTTTATCGCGTTTGTCATATTCGGAATCAAGCCTGATCGTGAACCTGTTTACGCTTGAATCGGGGCTTCAGACTTTTCTTTTTCAGGGAGCTAAAAAGAAGAAAGGATTGATCCTTTTTCCTTTGGAATTGGTCGAAATTGCCTATTACAAACGAAACGACAGTAGTTTGATGAAACTGACCGAGATGCAGGCTTTGGAACCTTTGCATCATTTGTTGGACAATCCTTTAAAATCAAGCATCGCCTTTTTCATTTCGGAATTACTAATGAATTGCCTGCGCGACAACCATCAGGACAAACGGCTTTTTCAATTTTTAAGTGAAGAAATTCATTGGCTGAATCTCAGTGAAGAATTGAGCAACTACCTGGTTTGGTTTTTGGCTCAGATCTCGAAACTGGAAGGTTTTCAGCCGGAAATTCAAAATCAGAATCCGCGTTACTTCGAATTGCAGGAAGGAAAATTCACGAACGAATTGCCTTTTTTACCGTCGTATCTGGAAGAATCCTGGCTGCATTGGCTCACGGATAGTTTACGCCTGGAGAAAACAGATTTTCTGTCGGTTTCCATTCCGAAAGAAGAACGGGTAAAGCTCATTGATGCCTGGTTGGAATATTACCGGTTTCATGTAAGCGGAATGCGCAAGATGAAGTCGCTGGAAGTGATCCGGACGGTGTTTAGCTGAAGCTGAGTCAGGACTTATCCAATGTAAAATTATATTTGTCTTGATTCTCGATATCTTGACTCCGGACGCTCTTAATTTTTACGTTCAATTTCCTTCAGATTCTCCATCTTTTTCGCAGCGAGGAATCCATTGATGTCGTCAAAATGAGTTTTTACGCGTTTATTCCCGAATTCGTATACTTTGGTAACCAACCCGTCCAGGAAATCACGGTCATGCGAAACGAGAATCAGCGTTCCGTCAAAGGCATTCAGGGCATCCTTGATAATATCCTTGGTTTTCATGTCCAAATGGTTTGTCGGCTCATCGAGAATCAACAGGTTAACAGGTTCCAATAGCAATTTGATCAGAGCCAAACGCGTTTTTTCTCCTCCTGAAAGCACTTTTACCTTTTTGGTGGAAGAATCCCCGCCAAACATGAAAGCACCCAGCAAATCCTTTATTTTGGTGCGTACATCGCCTTCTGCAATCCGGTCGATGGTTTCGAAAATAGTCAACTCTTCATCCAGCAAAGAAGCCTGGTTCTGGGCAAAGTATCCGATTTGAATGTTGTGTCCCAATTCCAGGTTCCCTTCAAAACCGATTTCATTCATAATCGCTTTCACCAAAGTCGACTTTCCTTCACCGTTTCTTCCTACGAACGCCACTTTTTCACCGCGCTCGATCGTTATGTTTACATCGTCAAAAACAACGTGATCTCCGTACTGCTTTTTCAATTCGGTAACTACAACAGGATACGAACCGGAACGCGGGGCAGGAGGGAACTTCAGTCGCAAAGCGGAGTTGTCCACTTCGTCCACCTCGATGATTTCCAGTTTTTCGAGCATTTTCACCCGCGATTGAACCTGGAGTGTTTTCGAATAAGTTCCTTTGAAGCGTTCAATGAATTCGGTTGTTTCAGCAATGAATTTTTGCTGTTCTTCGTATTGTTTCTGCTGTTGAGCTCTGCGGTCTTTACGCAGTTCCAGGTAATGCGAGTATTTGGCTTTGTAATCGTAAATGCGCCCCATCGTCACTTCGATCGTTCTATTGGTAATTGCATCTACAAACGCACGGTCATGGGAAATAACCACCACGGCTTTTGCACTGTTTATCAGGAAATCTTCCAACCACTGAATGGATTCGATGTCCATGTGGTTTGTTGGCTCATCCAGCAAAATCAAATCCGGTTTTTGAAGCAGGATTTTTGCCAGTTCGATACGCATTCTCCACCCACCACTGAATTCAGATGTCGGTCTGGTGAAATCTTCCCGTTCGAAACCCATTCCTTTCAGCACCTTTTCAACTTCACCGTCGTAATTGATTTCCTCAATGGAATAGAACTTTTCACTTAATTCAGAAACGCGCTCGATGAGTTTCATGTAATCGTCCGAATCGTAATCCGTGCGAACAGTAAGTTCCTGGTTTAACGCTTCAATTTCATCGCGCATGGCGAAAATCCCGGAAAAAGCTTTACTGGTTTCTTCAAAAACAGTGCAATTGTCTTCAGTCAGTAAATGCTGCGGTAAATAAGCAATCACGGCATCTTTCGGAGCAGAAATTCCGCCTTTAGTCGCTTTGTTTACTCCAGCCAGAATTTTGAGTAAAGTAGATTTCCCCGCACCATTTTTCCCCATCAGGGCAATCTTGTCCGTGTCATTAATCACAAAAGACACATCGCTGAACAAAACTTTACCACTAAATTCTACCGTTACATTATCAACTGAAATCATATTTTCCGATTTTGGAAGTGCAAAGGTACTGACAACTTTGGATTTCGCAGAATTTCAAAACACAAAAAAGGTTACCCGGCGAAAGAAGAGTAACCTTTTGGTTATTGGTACAGGTGATTAGGTGTTGTAACCAGGTTCTGTGGTTGTTAAACTAAAAAGATGACGAAGAGATCAACCAGAACCGTTACGATGAATAAATTCATGATCCATTTCATAGGTGCTACGGCCAATAGCATACTAAGGGTTGTCATGGTTGGTATTACAACTGCAATCAAAGACCATGTATGGAGTGCAGCGCCGTAACTCATTGTAACACCGCCCAAACAACCTATAATTAGTAAGGTGATTGCAATAACGCCAAATCGATATTCACTTGCTAAATTCTCCAGCTTCATCCAAGTGCTTTGTTTTATTTCCTGTGTTTTCATAACTTCCTGATTTTGATACTTCAAAGTTCCGGATTTGACAGTGGATGAAAAATGAGAGGGGTCACGAAAAAAACTGATTTATGTTAGGATTTGTTATGAAATGAGTCTCTTTTCATCTACTTCCTTATATTTGATTTAATAATAAGAGTAAAAAAACAGGTTATGAGAAAGGTAAAAATGATGCTGCTGTTAACAACTTTGGGGTTGTTTTCGAGCAATGTGCAGGCTCAGGGGTTTGGAGGAAGTGGAAGCAGTTATTTGCAATTGGGCTTAGGTTTGAACCAGCATTATTCCATTTATTCGGATTATGACAGGGCTTATAATACCAATTACGGAGCATTTAATCTCCAGATGGAATTTGGTGTTCATAAGTACATCGGACTGGGATTTGTTGTTGGAGTTGAAACTGCTGTAAGAACTTCCGGATATTACTACGGAGGAATTTATGCACCGGGTTATATCAAGCCTGCTAATCCATATTGGAGTGTAGGAATTCCGATCGGATTTATAGCAAACTTCCATTTCTTGCAGTTGATTGCGGATAAGACCGGGAAGAATTTTGCAGATAAAATGGACGTGTACGGTGGTTTAAACATCGGTAGCGGACCAGTTTTCAGAAATGTGCGTAAGAAGTATGACAATGACCCGTACTATGATTCCAGTGTCGGAGCTTTGTTCTTCATCGGGCCGCATGTTGGTTTCCGTTACTTCCCAAGTGAAAAAGTGGGTGTTTATGCAGAAGCAGGTTATGGAAAATCATTGATTACAGGAGGAGTAATCTTCAAGATGTAATCGGGATAGAATTAGAAATAAAAAGAGGGGACGCACATTGCGTCCCCTCTTTTTTTATGCGAAAATGAAAGCTACATTTTGATGAAAGACTCTGAATACTTCTTGCCATTTTTTGTTTGAATCACCAGGAAGTAACGTCCCGGAGCCAATCCTGAAATGGAAAGTTTGGAATCCTTTTTCGTTGTTTCAATGACTTTTTCACCCAATTGCGTAAACACCTGAATGTTTGAAGCATCTACCAGGCTGAAGTTCTCGATTGTCAGGAAGTCTGTTGCAGGAACAGGATACAAGGCAATTTTTTTGCCGTCGATTTCCAACAAGCTTAAAGGGTGCGCACCTTCTACCACCGTAATTGGTTGATTGATTGTCGGATTGTTCACCTGATCAATATGACCGGAAGGCCATTTGATAAGCATTGAATCAATCACAGTTGCTGTTCCGATACCAAAATGAGCGTTTAACGTATTCATGTATCGGAAACCATCCCCGCTTCTGATATCGCGGATTTGTTTTCCCCATGAACCATAAATCTCAACACGTGCACCAATTCCGTTTGAATTACTTTGAATTCCTTGCAGATTAATAGTAATCCAGTTATTGGCGTTTTTGTCACTCATGTAAACAGTGTTTCCGTTACGGATATCCAGGAAACCATCGTTGTTCAAATCCCCGATAGCACCGTTGGTAAACGCATAAACTTGTGGAGTAAACGTCATATCCCCATTTCCGAACATGATTTTGTTTCCACCACCTAATACATCTGTAAAACCGTCGTTGTCAAAATCGAACGAAACATGTTCGATGTTCAAACTGGTATTCAAGTCCCATCCGGAACCGGTAGTTACATTCGTGAAAGTTCCGTCACCATTGTTTTTCATCAATGAGTGAGTTCCGTCGTCCATTGAACTTGCTCCGACCAATGCATCCATCCAACCGTCATTGTTGAAATCATTCCATGCAGAAGACCAGGATTGACTTGGATTTGCCATACCTGCTGCTACAGAAACATCTGTGAACGTTCCGTCGCCATTGTTTCGGTGTAATTCGTCGATTTTAGCAGTGGAAGCTCCACCACGACATTTTGCAATGTATAAATCCTGATCACCGTCGTTGTCGTAATCCATCCAGATAGAACCGTAGTTTCCTCCTTCCGGATGATCTCCCAATCCTCCCTGGTGAAATGTCAGATTGCCGTTTCCATCATTCAGATAGTACACATTCGGATCAACGTCGTGACAGGAAAAAGCATCCAGGTTTCCGTCATTATTGATATCTACAAAGTTTGTTCGCTGACAGAAAACGTATTCGGGTCCCGAAATTTCCGTGAATCCTGTTCCGGTTGCATTTGCTTTCATAAATGTAACACCGGAACCACCTCCGTAAATCATATCGTTGAAACCGTTTTTATCAATATCTCCGATCGCCATACTCCAGGAAGGTTGAAAAGCAGCAGCAGTTGTGGTAATATTTGCAGTAACAAAAGCACCGCTGATTTGCTGATAGAGAATCTGAACGCTGGATCCGGATACCGTTACGATATCATCCAGGTGATCGCCGTTCATATCCGTTACTGCCAATCCATAGCTTCCGCTGATTGCGGGGAAGGTATTTGCTGTAAACGTGATTGGAGGAGTAGTAGGAACCACGATCGGGTTTTCCGTTAGCTGAAAGCTGAAACCATTTGAAGACCATCTGTTATCAAACGCAATGGTATAAGTTGTTCCGCTTGTAACGTTGAAAGTCGCTGTGGAAGTGAGCCCGGATCCGTTGTCGTCATCACCTGAAACACAGGTAAATGCTCCGCAGGTTCCCGAATAAACATGAAAGCGTGTATCCGTTCCCCCGGAGGCCGGAAGATCAGTCGTTAACATCACGGTATAATTGGCAGTGGGAGTATAGGTATACCATTCTGCGGCTGTTACATTGGTCAAATTATTCGTCGCGCAGGCAAGTGTTGGGGGCTCAGTCCCGTCAACTGCAGTAACAACATACGTTCCGGCGGTAATCGGCAAAGCCGAGGAGCAGGTGTTTTGTGCTTGTGACAGCACTGGTAGTCCAAGCAAACAGAGTAAAGTAAATTTTGTTTTCATCTTGTAGGATTTTAGTTTATAAATAGCGGGTCAGTTACAAGTTTGTTTCCAATTGATCCAGTCTTCGAGCAATTGTAAGCCTTCGTCGTGAACAATACTTCTGCCCAATAGCGGCATTCGTTCACTTTGAAGTGTGGATCCTAACCGGTAATACATCATGGAGCGGTTTTTATCACTCGGTTTGATGATGTAAGCCAATGAGGAATTGATAAATTCTTCCGGTTCGACACATAATCCGAGGTTAATCGGATCTGAAGTCTCTGAAAAAGCCAGGCGCATCGGTCTGTAATCACAGTGTTTTCCTTCACTGTGGCAATGCGCGCAGTTGATATCTACATAAGAACGGAAACGTTGGTCAATGCTTTTCGTCTGATCCATGTAGTTTACGGTTGAAACAATGTTACCCGGAAGGGTGTTTTCAAGATAGTTTACCGCAATCAGCTTCTGCAACTGATTTTGAACTCCATCATCATACGGATAGTTGACATTCATGTTTTGGGGTTTCACTCCGATCGGAATCGGCTGATCATTCAGTTTATGACAGGTATGACATTCGGTTCCCGAAGGAATCCGGTAGGAAGTGCTTTTGGATTGACCATCCTGGATCCAGCTGATATTGGTATAGCTTCCGTTCAAGTCCAGGTAAGCTTCTGTTTGTTCTGTATTCCAAACGTAATTGGCAAAAATCCAGCCTGAAGCTTTTCGGATCATAACTCGTGTTTCAATAATGCGTGTTCCTCCGCCCGGCTGAACGTTATCGTAATAAAATGTTTTAATGAGTGCAGCTCCCACAGGGAAATTCAGAACCTCTTTATCACTGACATAACTTGCTTTTGTTCCGGCTGGCAACCAGATAAAACGCTTTTTGTGCGCATAATCCGTAAATAGAGCAGAAGCAGGTTCGTAAGGAATGACTTTATCTGCAGGATTCTGGTCTTTTAACGTTCCTTGAAAGAAGCGGTAATCGGAAAGTTTTGCATACGGAACACTCGTTAAATCCACCGAAACACCGGTTTCTTCCTCAACAGGAGGAGTAACGGGTTCTATTTTTTCCTTCTTTTTGCAAGACGGGAATAAAAAAAGAAAAAGGGTAAATGCACCGATCGCGCAAAACCAGACAATGAATCGATTCGAATTCGTCTTGCGTAGTTTCATAAGGAGTGATAGTCTTTGTTAGTTAAAGTAACATGAGAAGGAAGTTAGCATTTATTTTAAATGCTGCTGCATTATCCTTCATAATTGTTTCACACTAGTATAGATAGCTATTTGATAAAGATAGTTGCTTGGAAAGCGGGTTTTGTGAAAATTTTGTTGAATTTTCGTGGTTTATTTTGAATTTTCACAAATAAATTAATTACCCGGGTAAGATGTGGATAAGCGTGCACTTATCCACAGAGGCGGTAATGCTTGAAATCCTAATGAAGATAAAACAGGATCAGATTTTTGGAAAAGCGTAAGGGAACTCCTTGCTTTTAAACGGTTGCAGCTTGTCAAATGAAATCAGAAAACCCTCTGTTTCACATGCTCTAGCAGCTCTGAAAACAGATGCATAGAATACAATTCCTTTTCCTGTAAATTCCCAACCCGCAAAAGTCCAGCTATCTGGCTGCAGGTACAACTCATTACAGGAATCTTCTTCTTCGTTAGCATTTCCTGCTTCTGCCGGGTAAATTTGTTTATCATCCAGCAACAGTTCGATGATTTTGGGCGCAAAATAAGTTGTGCGATAAGTTGTGAATTTTGAAAACTGTTCAGAATTTGAGTTTTCTTCATACTTTACGGCAGAAGGATCAAATGTCAGGATATCTTCCAGCGAATAATCCTTCCCGGTATTCAGGTCAAATAAATAGCCTGTTTTTCCGAAATCGGGGTGAGCGCCACCACAGTAATAGGAGGACCAGATCGTGAAACTCAGCAGGTTCTTATCCAGGAAATTCGGTGTAATGGTATATTCGATATTTCCACCGGAACTATAGTCAAAACTTGAAGAGCAGCCCAATTGATCCATGGCGTTCCGAATCAGAATTTCTTCCAGTTTGGGATTGATGCGTTTCTGAACCGCCGGATCGAAATCGGAGCTCAGATAGAATCCATAGGTATTACCGTGTTTTTCATGAACCCAACGCAGGTTTTTTCCGGATAACAAACTAGTGGAATCGTCCTGGAGCTGAAGAAATCCGGAACGTGCGTATTCGTATAAATCGGTTGTCCGGTATTCTTTTATGAATGGAATATGATTGTAGGGATTGGTAGCATCTTCAGGAACAATTGGAGTCAATTTCACCGGAATCTTTTTGCCTTTGCCGTTTTCCCAGGTTCCGCTGAATGTGTTGTTTGATTTGATCAGTGTGAACTTTTCCTTGAAACCGTTCTCATCTTTATCAAAATAAAAGACAAAAGTATTCTTGTTCCGGAAACCTTCCAAAACGATATCTTTTAATGATGATTGGTAGAAATAACGCATATCCGTAATTCGCGGCTCATCTTTGGGATAATCCATCGTGTAGTCTTCAAATTTCATGTAGATTTTTGCTTTCCCGATTGTTCCCTGCAGGGTATACTGGACGGAAGCAAAAGAACTGAACGCGGTCAGAAGCAAAAGAAGGAAGATGCGTGTTTGCATACGTGGCTTATTTTAGTGTTGTCATAAAGCAAAAACCGTTCCCTGATTTTTCGGAGAACGGTTTTTCAAATGCAATTTAGTTAACCAGGTCAACAATGAGGGTTTCATCCGTTTTGGTTACTTTCAATAAACCGTGTTTTGTTAAACCCTTGATACTTGTATCCCAGGCCTTATTACTCAAATTCACGGATTCTTTCAAACTCAATAAGTTCATGGTTTTTTCACGCTGCATGATATCGAAGATCAATTGCTCATGCTCGTTCAAAACCACCTTAACTGTTTTTTCCGGGCGCATCTGAGGGAAGAACAATACTTCCTGGATAGAAGGATTATTCGTCAGATACATGATCAAACGATCCATCCCGATTCCCATTCCGGAAGTCGGTGGCATTCCGTATTCCAAAGCACGCAGGAAATCCTGGTCAATCAACCCGTTTGCTTCATCATCTCCTTTTTCAGAAAGCCGTACCTGGTCTTCAAAACGCTCACGCTGATCAATCGGATCATTCAGTTCTGAATAAGCATTTGCGATCTCTTTACCACAAACCATTAATTCGAAACGTTCTGTCAATTCAGGATTATCGCGGTGTGATTTACACAATGGCGACATTTCTTTCGGATAATCAATAATGAAAGTCGGCTGAATGTAATTTCCTTCACATTTTTCACCGAAGATCTCATCAATCAATTTTCCTTTACCCATGGTTTCATCCACAGCAATTCCCATTCCTTTAGCAGCTGCTCTCAATTCCTCTTCCGATTTTCCGTCGATATCAAAACCGGTGAAATCAATGATTGATTGACGCATCGTTACGCGCTTGTAAGGAGCTTTGAAGCTGATACTGTGTTCTCCGAAAGTACATTCCGGAGTTCCGTTTACGGCAGTTGCACAATGTTCCAGCAAACGCTCGGCGAAATCCATCATCCAGTTGTAATCTTTGTAGGAAACATAAATTTCCATCGCAGTAAACTCCGGATTGTGTGTACGGTCCATTCCTTCGTTGCGGAAGTTTTTAGAAAACTCGTAAACACCGTCAAAACCACCAACGATCAATCGCTTCAGGTACAATTCATTCGCAATACGCATGTAAAGCGGAATGTCCAAAGCATTGTGATGTGTAATAAACGGACGGGCAGAAGCACCACCCGGAATTGCTTGTAAAATGGGAGTTTCAACCTCCATGTATCCTGCATCATTGAAGAAATTACGCATCGCAGAAAACAACTTCGTGCGTTTTACGAACACTTCTTTCACCTGCGGATTTACGACCAAATCAACATAGCGCTGGCGGTAACGCATTTCCGGATCGGTAAATGCATCGTGAACATGTCCTTCAGCATCCGTTTTAGGAAGCGGAAGCGGTTTCAGTGATTTACTCAACAAGGTAAATTCTTTCACATTGACGGAAACTTCTCCTACCTGCGTTTTGAAAACTTCTCCTTTCACTCCGATGAAATCACCCAGATCCAACCACTTTTTGAATAAATCGTTGTAAAGTGATTTGTCTTCTCCCGGACAAATTTCGTCGCGGTTAAAATAGACCTGAATTCTTCCTTCCGAATCTTGTATTTCAGCAAAAGAAGCCTTTCCCATTACGCGCTGACTCAACATACGACCTGCCAGACAAACTGTTTTTCCTTCTTCGAACTGGTTCTTGACAGTAGCCGAATAATCTGTTACAGGGTAAAGTGCCGCCGGATACGGATCAATTCCCGCATCGCGTAAATGTTGCAACGTTTGACGTCGCTGAATTTCTTGTTCTGATAATTCTTGTGACATTTTTTTTGATGTTAAGACATCCGGATTTTAAGATACATAGGACTTAAATCTGAGGTCTATTTTTTATTCGTTAGTATTTAATTTAATATTGTTCATCCTTCGACAAGCTCAGGATTTTTTGTTCAAAATGAACTTTTTAACTCTTCAACCTTTTGAACTTGTTTTACCAATGCGGACAGCTATCACAACCGTTTTTGGTCTTGATGTAGAACAACAATCCCAAAGATACATTGTAAGTTGCTAATCCGAATGCTTGTTTTGCTCGTTGGTTGCGGTCATCTGGACGTGTTCTGACTCCGGGAAGATGTGCAAAAGCCAATCCGCCTTCTCCCTGGATGAACAGGTGTTTGAAAAATTCCAGGCGAACACTGGCATTCGCCCCGATTCCGTAACCTGAAAGAGCCGTTGACCTGTTGGATTGCTCATTTGCAAATCTGAAATTGGTTGTTGTCAGCATCGGGCCTAAATTCAACCCAACATTTCCCGTAATGGCAAATTGCCTGCGGTCTCCGGCTTCCCAGATATCGTATGAACGCAGCAATTCGATTCGCATGTAATTCAATCCTCCGGAATGCTCGTAGTGAAAATGATTCGGATCAACTACCGTAGATTCCTGCTGATAATTCCCTTGCCAAAGCGAATCAACTCCTGTTCCGAAATGACCGTCGAGCACCACTTCATTATTCGGAGCCATCACGTAATTGAAATGATCTACTCCCAATGAAATAGCCCATTTTTCCGTGAAATAATAGCCGATCCGGAAGTTATACTGCGGAATGGTCATATTCATCGGATTCAAATACAGGTTGGCGCCAAACTTCGGCTGTCTGTCTGTTGCTTTAACACCTTTCATTACAAAATCATAATCCGGTCCTATAAAGTGGATATTGGATTTTGTATAAGCGGTTCTGTTGTATCCCCAATAGAAAAAAAGTGTACCTGCATTGGTACTTCTTTTCCGTTGATGTTTTCGAACCTGAGCATTCGCCGGAACGGCAATCATTGCTAAAAGTAATAGAACAAACAGCCTTTTGTGCATGGTTGAATTTATTTAGTCATTTTTAAAAAATGAACCTCTTTTTCAGTCAAATGTCTGTAATAACCTCTTGGTAAATCTTTCTTTGTCAAGCTTGCAAACTGCACGCGGTCCAATTTAACCACTTCGTAGCCCAATTTCTCAAACATACGACGCACAATGCGGTTTTTCCCGGAGTGAATTTCGATTCCTACTTCACGAGCAGATTTACTGTCTTTCACATATTCGGCTTTATCTGCCTGAATCCGTCCGTCTTCCAGATCGATTCCACGCATCAACAACTCCAAATGTTCAGCTTGAACGGGTTTATCCGTTTCAACGTGATAGATTTTGGTTGCTTCATACCGTGGGTGAGTCAGCTTTTTAGCCATATCTCCGTCGTTCGTGAAAAGCAACAAACCTGTTGTTTCACGGTCCAAACGCCCAACCGGGTAAATTCGTTCCTTACACGCATTGAATACCAAACGCATGACTGTTTTTCTTCCAAGAGGATCATCCATTGTAGTAATAAATCCTTTTGGCTTATTTAGTAACACATAACGTTTGATTTCTGCGTTAATTGTTTCACCATCGTATTGTACGCGGTCATCTTTTTTGACCTTGTATCCCAGTTCTGTAATAATTTCACCGTTTACGGAAACAACTCCGGTCTGAATCAAAACATCAGCTTCTCTACGCGAGCAAACTCCCGCATTGGATAAGTATTTGTTTAAACGGATTGCATCCTCGTTAAAGGATGGTAAAGGATCTCCTTTACGTACTTTCGGTTTAAAATGTGGTTTTGAAGCACTTTCTCCAGCTTCCGGTCTTGGTCTTGGAGTGCTTCTTTTTGGTGCATCGTCTGATTTTTCTTTTCGATTGCTATCAGCGCTTGCTGCAGGTTTTCCACCTCTTGAAGCTGGTTTCCCTGTTCTTGGTGCAGGTCTTGAGCCACCTGGCTTAGAACCTCTTCCTGTTGTTGTACGGCCTTTCCCTGTACTTGTTTTTCTTGTGTTCATCACGAGCAGAATTAATGTTTACTATCGCAGTAGACGCTGCAAAGATAGCGCTTTTCGATAATAGTAAGAAGTACACTGCAATAACTTTATATTCAAAGCGTTAACGATTGAAACTTCGTAACCGCTTTTTGCCATGAAAAAGATCATTATTTGCTTGTTTTGTACTTTTGCTCATTATTCATTTTCACAATCGGAAAAAGGAATGGAGATAGGCGTGCAAATTTCAACTGTGTTGGAAACAAATGCGAACAGTGGGCTTGTTCCTTCCCTTTTGTTGAAGTACAAACAGCACGAATGTGTATTTGGAGTCCGCATTGGGTTTCAGCAGATAAATAACCTGGTGAACGAATCGGGTGAAAAAAAGCTGATTGTAAACCCGGATTTCGCTTACCGGTATTTTATCCCGGTGAAGTCTCGGAGAATTTGCCCCTATGTTTCGATTCTGTTCAATTATTATCACGGATATCAACGAAGAGATGGTGCTTATGACCCGAATGACCTGGCTACTTATGGACCGATATTTCCTTATGCGTTTAATTTGCGCACAGAATCTGTGGTCAGGAGTTGTGGTTTGTACCTTGCTCCCGGGCTTGAAATCCGCTTATGGAAAGAATTATTTTTCAATATCAGTGGTGGTCCCGGTTTGATTTGGAAGAAGTACAATACAACATATACTAATTTAGACAGCGGACAGACCGAAAGGGAATCCCACAACAAGTGGCGTTTGATGAAAAGTTGGAACTGGTTTGGAAATACCGGATTGGGATACCGGTTTTAAAGCTCACGTCGAAAATGCATCCTCAATATGTTCCAGCTTCGTTCGAAACTGATTGTGAACGATCGAGATAATATCGAAACGCACTTCCTGGCTCAGATTCCCTGATTGCACGTAATGATCTGCACACAGAATGATTTGTCGTTGCTTCTTTTTGGTGACTGCCATCCAGGGTTCTCCGATTTCTGCCGTTTGCCTGGTTTTCACTTCAACAACGACAATTTTCCCCTCTTTTTCGGCAACGATATCTACTTCGAACTTCAAATACCGGTAGTTTGTTTTCCGGATGGAATACCCGTTTTTCAATAAGAATCGTTGAGCCATCTGCTCTCCGAAAACACCCAGTTCCTGATCTGTCATACCTTCTTTCTTACTTAATTTAAGAAAAAAGATCATTTGATGCAAAACACTTTTGGGAGATGTTGAATCAAGTCATTCGTTCAGATTATGGCTGCACTGACGTTTGCCACTCTCAAAAGCGATTGCTTTTTCTTATCTCGTTCTAAACTCCACGTTGCTTCCTCCGGGAGTTTTCACGACTTGCTGCCCGAATTCGAACTCGATTTCCTTGATCACTTTTCCGCGTTTGTCGTAAAGCTTCATTTTTCCATGCTTCAAACCATCTTTGTATTCGGTTTCGGAAATCACATTTCCCCTGCGATCCAACTCGGTTGTTTTGCCATGCAGTTTTCCTTCTTTGTAGGTATTCGTATTGCTTGGAATTTTCCCTCCGGGCCAGTAAGTATACCAAACACCGTCTTTTTGGCCGTTCTTGTAATTTCCTTCTTCAATTTTCTTGTAATCCTTTTGTGAAAATGAAACGGAATGTCCGTTTTTGATACTTTCTTTCACCTCATAATTCTTCAAAGGACCGTTTTTGATCTTCGATTTTTTGGTAATGACCTTGTAGTTGAAAATATCCTTTTCCTTCCCGTTTTCGAAGAAACTGGTCCATTCTCCGGTTTTTTCTCCCGCTTTGTAGTAACCGAATACGTTTGGTTTTCCGGTTGGATAATACGATTCCCACTTTCCGTTTAGAAGTCCGTTTTTGAATGTTGCGATGTTC
>NZ_JASLCN010000475.1 GCF_030151805.1 Fluviicola sp. | reverse complement strand
AGTTCATGTATGGTTCAAGTATGGATATAGTATGAGGGAAGTATGGAATTGTTAAGGACTTAACAGTTGTTTTTTTGAAAATTGGATGCTACTATCAAGGAGTCTCAACCAACCAAAAGGTACGGAGCTCAGCTAAATCAAAACCTGTATGAAGGAATCGGGTTTTACCTGAACATTCCGATTTTCAGCCGTGGTGAGTGGCTAAAAACAAAGAAGTTGAATAGCATCAGGCAAACAGAACTCACACAGCAACGGCAAATCCTGGAATTGACACTCGAAAAACGAAAAATCACGCAAATCCAAAAACTCCTGGATAACAAAGCCGGGCAAGAGTTGGTCAAGCAAACAATCGAAAATCTTCAGATGATTTATCAGAAAAGTCTCCTGCTTTATGAAGAAGGAAGGATCAACTACACGGAGCTCGACGCTACTTTCATGGAGTGGCAGGTAAAAGTGGTGGAGCTGGAAGCTTTAAAACTAGATCACGAATGCCTGAAGTTAGTGGAATGAACAGAAGCTTGAAGAGTTTTCTGAAACTACCACCCTCCTCCGGAAAAATAAAGTTCAGCAACCATTTAAAAACTATGTGACCTATGTTTCTATTGTGGTCAAACAATAAACCACATCAATACAATTCAAAAAAATCTCCTTCCCCATAGGGGTAAACTCCTTCTCAGTTGTCCTAAAACAAAAGATAATAACTTTGCCTTGAGTAAAATACACATCAAGGTGGAAGAAAAACAAGTGATAACACAAGTTGTGACAGGAGATTTAAGCACATTTGAAATGGTATTTCGCGATTATTATAAGCCGCTGGTTCGCTACGGCAACACCTTTCTGAAAGATTCGGATGAAACCGAAGACATTGTCCAGCAGGTCTTTGTTTCTCTTTGGGAAAAACGAACCCAGCTCGATATTCATACTTCCATTCGGGCGGTGTTATACAAGTCGGTTCAAAATGCCTGCTTGAATAAAATCAAACATCTGAAAGTGCGCACTGCGTATGCAGAAGACTGGAAAGCAACAAGCGTCCACGAAGATACTTCTGATTCGGTTCAGGTCAATGAACTCAACGAACGCATTCAGATGGCAATGGAAAATATGCCCAAACAATGCGGCCGCATTTTTAAAATGAGTCGTTTCGAACAACTGCGTTACCAGGAAATCGCCGATCAATTAGGTTTATCGGTGAAAACGGTAGAAAATCAAATGGGGAAAGCCCTCAAAATAATACGTGAAGAGTTGAAAGACTATTTGCCTTTACTCATCCTTTTTTTCAGTCAAATACTATGAAGACAATACAAGACATGGATGCACTGATTGGCAAATTCCTTCACGGCGAAGCGAGCTCCGAAGAAGCAATGTTCCTCGAAGACTGGATCGCTGAATCACATGAGAACAAAATGCATTTCGAACAAAGTGCCTTAGCGTTTGGGTTGGTCGATAAAGCAGTTTCAACCGATAGGGCCTGGAACAGTATTCAACCGCAATTAAAACAAGCCCCGGTTCGGAAATTGTCCGTTGCATGGATTGCTTCATTGGCTGCAATGCTGGTCATCTCGTTGGGAGCAGCTTTCTATTTCTTCCATTCAAAGGAGGAAAGCACGGTGTTCACTGCCGGAAAAGAAGAAAAGAAAATTGAGTTGAACGACGGAACCGATATCCAATTGGCAGCACATTCTAGTGTGGAATTATCTGCCGCTTACGGGAAGAAGAACCGCTTGGTAACACTGAAGGGTTCAGGTTATTTCTCGGTAAAACACAGCAAAAAACGACCCTTTATCATTGACGCCGGACCAATCCACATCAAGGATCTCGGAACAAAATTCAATGTAAAAACGACCGAGGATACCATTTACGTTCGCGTGGATGAAGGAATGGTGGTGATCTACGACAACAAAGGAATGAAACTCACGCTTCAGGCAAATGAAAGTGCCCACTACGTGATTGCGAGCGGAGATCTGAAACTGGATGTGTTGGCGGAGAATCTGAAAAAGCAATACAAAACCATTCTGTTGGATAATCAGCGATTGGAGGACGTGGTTGATTTGCTCAACAAAACCTATAAAGTGAGTATTCGAATTGATAACCCGGCCTTGAAAGATTGCCGGATTACGACCGAGTTCCTGAATGAAGACCTCGATACTGTTTTAATGGTGATCTCTCAAACACTGGAAGTAACCATCCTGAAGGAAAAAAACAATAATTACCTGATTAAAGGAATGGCATGCATACAATGATCCGTTTTTTAAGTACCGCTATTCTTTCTTGCCTGGTAGTTTTTCATTCGAATGCACAAACTCCTTACCTGGAAAAAAGTGTCACGATTCGCTCGGGAACGTATTTGTATGAAGAATTGTTCCGGCAGATTTCCAATCAAACCGGGGTCGTGTTTTCGTATACCGGTTTCGATGATAA
The DNA here is from genome assembly GCF_030151805.1 of Fluviicola sp. Classification (GTDB taxonomy): domain Bacteria; phylum Bacteroidota; class Bacteroidia; order Flavobacteriales_D; family Crocinitomicaceae; genus Fluviicola. The sequence goes on along the minus strand of NZ_JASLCN010000475.1, from coordinate 1,832 downwards.
ACAGCGGGCATCCGTGAAATTTGACAAACAACCGCTTCGAATTGTTTTGAATACGCTTTTTGACAATGAAAATTATTCCTGGAAACTAAAAGGGAAATACGTCATTGTGAATGGTAAACCGGTGCCGAAACCAAAACCAGATAATGCTGCGGCAGACAAATCCAATGTCATTTTAAACGGATATATTCTGAATGCGGAAGACTCTACCGAAATCGTCGAATCCAGTGTGTATCTCAGGCAAAATAAACAATCGGCGCTAACCAACGAATACGGTTACTTCAATTTGTCGTTTCCGAAAACAGCCGATGTGCTTTCCATTTCAGTGGCAAAAGAAGACTTTAAAGATACCACCGTTGTGATCGTTTCCAGGCAGCGAAACACCCTGGTGATTTACTTGAAGCCGAAATCCGCTCCGGTCAGCGTCATGGTAAATGATTCCATTCGTTTAACGCTTTCAATCGACACAGTAGTAAAACCAGTGGAAACACTCGTGGAAGATACCATTCCGGATGGAAATCCCTTTTGGAGAAAATTCGGAAAACACCGTGCAAACCTGAGAAACATTTCCGACACCTTGTTTACAAATGTTGCGTTTTCCTTTGTTCCGCCGGTAAGTACCAACCGCTTGCTTTCTGTGAATACGGTGAACAAGTTTTCGTTCAATATCCTGGTTGGTTCATCCAAAGGAATTGACGTAATGGAATTGGGTGGTTTGGTCAATCTCGACTACGGAAACGTAAAGTATGTGCAGATTGGCGGTTTGGCAAACCTCGTTTCAGGAACATCCACCGGATTTCAGGCAGCTGGTCTGATCAATATCGTTGCAAAAGATGTGAGTGGTTTCCAGGTTGCCGGTTTGGTCAATCTTGATCGCGGGAAGGTAAACTTTGCACAGGTTGCGGGAATTGCCAATGTGGTAAAAGATACAGTTACTGCCGTTCAGATTGGTGGAATTGCGAATTGGAATGATTCCTATACGCAGGGCGTTCAGATCGCAGGAATTTACAACCAGGCTGGCAAAGTACTTGGAACCCAGATTGCCGGTCTTGTAAATATCACTGATACGATCACCGGAACCCAGATTGCAGGATTGGTGAATGTTGGTCGCGTAGTAAACGGATTCCAGATTTCGGGCTTGTTCAACAGAGGAGGAAAAGTAAATGGTTCGCAGTTTGGTTTCATCAATGTGGCCAATTCGATTACCGGAGTTCCTGTCGGATTTTTAAGTTTTGTAAAAAGGGGATATCACAAAGCTGAAATTGCCTGTGATGAAAATTTATTGGGAACACTTAGCTTCAGAACGGGTGTGGATGCGTTTCACAACATACTCATTGGCGGAATACAAATGTCCGGAGGGCGTTCATTGTGGACTTTTGGTTACGGGTTAGGATCTGCCATCCGTTTAGGAAGAAAATGGTACCTGGACCTGGATTTGACGGCGCAGCAATTGTATTTAAACAACAGCGATTTTACCTATAACATGCTGACGAAAGGTTTCGTGGGGATTGAATACCGTTTCGGAAAGAATTTCAGCATGGCGGCCGGACCTACTTTAAACTGGTACAGTAGCGAAAATACTGATCCTGCTTTGGACCCGATCTGGAGTAGAATCAAACAGCGAACCATTTCCAACTCCGTTAACGGAAGTTTTGCCAATCAATTATGGATTGGTGCGAAACTGGCTTTGAGGTTTTTCTAGAAGTTTATTAGACTTCTCCCCTTGAGGGGAGATCAAGAGGGGTGGCGTTTCATAGATAAAATATATCCCCTTTGGAGGGCGATTGACTAGCAAATAGCACAACGTGTTATTTTCGGAAATTGAAACAGGAATG